>NZ_RIBZ01000805.1:0-13804 GCF_003721215.1 Streptomyces botrytidirepellens | reverse complement strand
GGCGGCGCCCGCGGGGCCGTCGATCCCCGCCGTGACCCCGCCGCGCGCGGTGCGGGCCGCGAGGGTGGTGGACCCGGAGGCCCCCACAGCCTCCGGATCCACGCCGGTGGCCGCCGGTTCCCCGGCCGCCGCGTCCCCCGGCGGCGTCCGGTCCGGCGGTCCCCCCGCGCCCGAGAGCCGTTGCAGGGCGTCGCGCAGCCGGGCGAGCCGTCCGGCGTACGCGTGCTCCAGCGCCAGCGTGCCCGACAGCCACGCCAGCTCGGCGCGCAGCTGGTCGGACCAGACGGTGTCGGTGATCGGGCGGTAGACGGAGAGCGCGCCGCTGATCCGGCGCGCGGCCCGGCGCAGCAGGCGGGCGGCCTCGGCCGCCTCCTCGACGTCGGCGCCGCTCTCGCCGTGCAGCCGCAGGCTGCGCAGGAAGTCCCCCGCCTGGGTGTGCAGATACTCCGACAGCACCTCGCCCGCGGTGGCAGGACAAGCGGGCTGGTGTTCGGACGCCGTCGCCACCGGCGACTCCGCCGCACGCTTCGTCATGTCGTACCCCCCGGGACCCACGGCTGCGGCGGCGGTGCGGGGCGGGGTGCCGGGCGCCCCACCGGCCCCGGTCCCGGTAACCCCGACCAGCGGCAGGTCATGTCGTTGAACCACGCCGTCGCCTCCGGGCGTCTATGAGCATCTCCTGTACGTTCCGCAGCGGCTGTCCGTCCGCGTCCGTCGCATGCCGGGTCCAGCCGCCGTCCGGGCCCAGGTGCCAGGAGGAGGTGGAGTCGGACATGCCGGTCTCCAGCAGCCGGTTGAGCGAGGCGCGGTGACCGGCGTCGGTGACCCGTACCAGCGCCTCGATGCGGCGGTCCAGATTGCGGTGCATCATGTCGGCGCTGCCGAGCCACACCTCCGGCTCGCCGCCGTTCCCGAACGCGAAGACGCGCGAGTGTTCCAGGAACCGGCCCAGGACCGAGCGGACGCGGATGTTCTCCGACAGCCCCTCGACGCCCGGCCGCAGGGCGCAGATGCCGCGTACCCAGACGTCGACCGGCACCCCGGCCTGCGACGCCCGGTAGAGGGCGTCGATGACGACCTCGTCCACCATCGAGTTGACCTTGATCCGCACGGAGGCGGGCCGCCCGGCCCGGTGGTGGGTGACCTCCTTGTTGATGCGGGTGACGAGCCCGTCGCGCAGCGACTTGGGGGCGACGAGCAGCCGCCGGTAGTTCTCCCGCCGCGAGTAGCCGCTGAGCCGGTTGAACAGGTCGGAGAGGTCCGCGCCGACCTTGGGGTCGGCGGTGAGCAGCCCCAGGTCCTCGTAGAGCCGGGCCGTCTTGGGGTGGTAGTTGCCGGTGCCGACGTGCGCGTAGCGGCGGAGTGTGTCGCCCTCCTGGCGGACCACCAGGGACAGCTTGCAGTGGGTCTTCAGCCCGACCAGGCCGTAGACCACGTGGCAGCCGGCCTCCTCCAGCTTGCGCGCCCACTTGATGTTGGCCTGCTCGTCGAACCGGGCCTTGATCTCGACCAGCACCAGCACCTGCTTGCCGGACTCGGCGGCGTCGATGAGCGCGTCGACGATCGGCGACTTGCCCGACGTCCGGTAGAGCGTCTGCTTGATCGCCAGGACGTCCGGGTCCGCGGCGGCCTGCTCCAGGAACGCCTGGACGGAGGTCGAGAACGAGTCGTACGGGTGGTGCAGCAGCACATCGCGCTCGCGCAGCGCGGCGAAGATGTCGGGCGCGGAGGCGGACTCCACCTCGGCCAGGTCGCGGTGGGTGCCCGCGACGAACTTCGGGTACTTCAGCTCGGGCCGGTCCGAGGCGGCTATGTCGAACAGCGCGGTGAGGTCGAGCGGGCCGGGCAGCGGGTACACCTCGGCGTCGGAGACCTTCAGCTCGCGGACGAGCAGATCGAGGACGTACGGGTCGATCGACTCCTCGACCTCCAGCCGCACCGGGGGCCCGAAGCGGCGCCGCAGCAGCTCCTTCTCCAGGGCCTGGAGCAGGTTCTCCGCGTCGTCCTCCTCGACCTCCAGGTCCTCGTTGCGGGTCACCCGGAACATGTGGTGCGCGAGCACCTCCATGCCGGGGAACAGCTCCTCCAGATGCGCCGCGATCACGTCCTCCAGCGGCACATACCGGTGCGGGGACGCCTCCAGGAACCGGGAGAGCAGCGGCGGAACCTTCACCCGGGCGAAGTGGTCGTGGCCGCTGACCGGGTTGCGGACCACCACGGCGAGGTTCAGCGACAGCCCCGAGATGTAGGGGAACGGATGCGCCGGGTCCACCGCGAGCGGGGTCAGCACCGGGAAGATCTGCTGGCGGAACAGGGTGAAGAGGCGGGACTGCTCCTTCTCCGTGAGGTCCGCCCAGCGGATCAGGTGGATGCCCTCCTCGGCGAGCGCCGGGGCCACGTCCTGCTGGTAGCAGGCGGCGTGCCGGGCCATGATCTCGCGGGACCGGGTCCAGATCTGCTCCAGCACCTCCCGGGGCTGGAGCCCGGAGGCGGAGCGGGTGGCCACGCCGGTCGCGATGCGCCGCTTCAGACCGGCGACCCGCACCATGAAGAACTCGTCCAGGTTGCTGGCGAAGATCGCGAGGAAGTTGGCCCGCTCCAGCAGCGGGGTCGCCGGGTCCTCGGCCAGCTCCAGCACCCGCTCGTTGAACGCCAGCCAGCTGCGCTCCCGGTCCAGGAACCGGTTGTGGGGCAGCTCGGTGCCGTCCGGGTCGGTGCCGCCGTCCTCTTCCTCGTAGGTGTCCGGATCGGCGTCGAGATCGGGATCCAGCGCCCGCACGGGCGGGGAGACGACCGCGTGCGGACGGTGCGCCGCGATGGACCCGACCGACGGCTGGGGCTGGGGCTGCGGGACGTGGACCGGTGCCTGACCGCTGGACTCGTTCATGACCTCATTGTTCCGCGCCGCGGCGACACGCGGCGTGGCGGAAGGCGGCGCGGTAGCGGCACGGAGCCTCCGGTTCGAGGGATGGGGCACAGCGGGCTGCATTCAGTGATGCTTGCAACCGAGATTGAACCGTCGGTAACGGAGACATGGCGTTTGGGAAATCGGGACCCGTCCCGCAGGAGTCACGACCGCCCCTCCCGGAGTCTCCGGTTCCGCCCGGAAAACCCCGTCTCTCCCGGTCGGCCCGCCCCTCCCCCGTACTCCTTGCCCTCAGGTCTCGGTTCGATACATCAGATCCGTCTCGTGCGTGACGAACCCGAGCCGGTCGTAGACGGACACGGCGGCGAAATTGTCCGCGTCGACGTACAGCATCGCGGTCGGCAGCCCCTGCGCCGCCAGGTGCCGCAGCCCGATCGCGGTCAGCGCCCGGCCGAGACCGCCGCCCTGCGCGTCCGGCCGCACCCCCACCACGTACACCTCGCCCAGCCGCTCCTCGGCGTGCACCTTCGTCCAGTGGAAGCCGACGATCTCGCCCGCGCGCTCGGCCAGGAAGAACCCGGCGGGGTCGAACCACACCTCGCCCTTGCGGTCGTCCAGGTCGCGCTGGGTGAGCGAGCCCTGCTCCGGGTGGTGGGCGAAGGCGGCGGCGTTCGCGGCGAGCCACGCCTCGTCGTCCTCACCGGGCCGGAAGGTCCGTACGGTCACGCCCTCCGGAAGCGTGGGCTCCGGGATGCCCAGCTCGTCCGGCGGGCCCAGCGGCCGCCGCATCTGCCGCAGCTCACGGAACAGGGTCAGCCCCAGCACCTGCGCCAGGTGCCGCGCCGAGGCGTGCCCGCCGTGCGCCCACACCCGCAGCCGCTTCCCGGACTCCTTCAGCAGCGTCACGCCCAGCGCGCGGCCGTGCCCGCGGCCGCGCTGCGCCGGACGCACCACCAGCTCGGCGGCCGGGGCCTCCACCGGGTCGGTGTCCTCCAGCTGCGCGTAGCCCACCAACTCCCCGCTGGGCTCGCGCAGCACCAGATGGCGCACCCCCTCCCGGCGCCCGCGCAGCTGCAACCGCCCCTGCTCGGACACCGCCTGCTGCCCGTCGGCGCGCGCGGACTCGGCGATCAGCCGCAGCACGTCCTCGACCACTGCGGGCGCCAGTTCCTCCAGCACCTCGATCCGGCGCGCGCCGGGCGTCTCGTTCACCACGTCATCCATGGGACCGAGCCTACGACCGCCCCCTTCCCCGGCAAGCCGCCGGACTCCCGCCCCCGGCGCGGGTCACCCGGTTGACCACCGGCAACCAGCTCGTAACCTCCATCCCCCTGCCCCGCTACGCGCGTTGACCGTAAGCTGCCGCCCACCACTCACCACGGGGCACACAAGGGGACGACATGTCAGCGAGACCTCAACGGCGCGGAGCGGCACGCCGGTTGGCCACCGGAGTCGCGGTGCTGGCCACCGCCGCCGGGGTGCTGTCCGCCGCGAACCCGGCGGGGGCCGACGCCAAGGGGGCCGACGCCCAGCGGCACCGGCCCGGCCGCACCGTCGACGTACAGCTGCTGTCCTTCAACGACCTGCACGGAAACCTGGAGCCCCCGCAGGGCTCCTCCGGCACCGTCACCGAAACCCAGCCGGACGGCACCACGAAGGCCATCCCGGCCGGTGGCGCCGAATACCTCGCCACCGCGCTCCGCCAGGCCCGCAAGGGCCACGAGTACTCCGTCACCGCCGCCGGCGGCGACATGATCGGCGCGAGCCCGCTGATGTCCGGCCTCTTCCACGACGAGCCGACCATCGAGGCCCTCAACAAGCTCGACCTCGACGTCACCTCCGTCGGCAACCACGAGTTCGACGAGGGACGCGCCGAGCTGACCCGCATGCAGAAGGGCGGCTGCCACCCCAAGGAGGGCTGCTACGAGAAGGGCAAGACCTTCGAGGGCGCCGACTTCCCGTACCTGGCCGCCAACGTCACCGACGACAAGACCGGCAAGCCCCTCCTCAAGCCGTACACCGTCTGGCGCCACAAGGGCGTGAAGGTCGGCTTCATCGGCGTCACCCTGGAGGGCACCCCGGACGTCGTCACCGCCGAGGGCGTCAAGGGCCTGAAGTTCCACGACGAGGTCGAGACGATCAACAAGTACGCCAAGGAGCTCCAGCGCAAGGGCGTGAAGTCGATCGTCGCCCTCATCCACGAGGGCGGACAGCCCGCCTCCGCCGCGTACAACGCCGACTGCGACAACGGCGGCGCGGGCAAGGGCATCTCCGGACCCGTAGTGGACATCGCCAGACACGTCACCCCGAGGGTCGACGCCCTGGTCACCGGCCACACCCACCAGGCCTACGCGTGCACGATCGCGGACCCCTCCGGCACCCCGCGCACCGTCACCTCCGCCGCCTCCTTCGGCCGCCTCTACACCGACACCACCCTCACCTACGACCGCCGCACGAACGACATCGTGCGCACCACGGTGAAGGGCGCTCACGCGGCGAACCACGTCGTCGACCGCGACCGGCCCAAGGCCGCCGACATGACCTCGCTCATCGGCCGCTGGAACAAGCTCGCCGCCCCCATCGCGGGCAAGCCCGTCGGCTATGTCTCCGCCGACATCAACGGCCGCGGCGCCGCGACCTACGAATCCCCGCTGGGCGACGTCATCACCGACGCCCAGCTCGAAGCGCTCGCCCCGGACGACAAGGGCGGCGCGCAGGTCGCCCTCATGAACCCCGGCGGCATCCGCTCCGACCTCGCCTACAAGGCGTCCGGCAGCGAGGGCGACGGGGTCGTGACGTACGGCGAGGCGTTCACCGTGCAGCCCTTCACCAACATGATGAACGTCATCGACCTGACCGGGGCCCAGCTCATCACCGCGCTCCAGCAGCAGGTCAGCGGCTCCAACGAGGCATCCCCCAAGATCCTCCAGGTCTCGAAGGGCCTGACCTACACCCTCGATCTGACCAAGTCCGGCAAGGACCGGATCGTCACCGACACGGTGAAGCTGAACGGTGAGCCCATCGACCCCGCCAAGACCTACCGCGTCGCGATGAACGAATTCCTCGCGGGCGGCGGCGACGGCTTCCCCGCCTTCAAGGACGGCAAGAACAAGCTCGTCGGCGCCTCCGACCTGGAGGCGCTCAACGCCTACCTGGGCGCGCACTCGTCGGCGTCCACGCCCCTGAACCCGCCGAAGGCGGACCGCATCACCATCGTGAAATAACCGCGTGACGTGACCGCGTGACGTGACCGCGTGACGTGACCGCGTGACGTGACCGCACCTGCGGCCCGGCCCGAGGGCCGGGCCGCAGTGTCTCAGGCCAGCATCTCCTCGATCAGGTCCGCGGCCCGCGCCGTGCCGCCCTCGGCCCGCACCTGGTCGCGCAGCTCGGCCGCCCGCCGGGCCACCTTCCCGTCCGTGGTGAGGTCGAGCAGCGCGGCGCGCAGCACCTCGGCGGTCGCGTCCGCCGTGTCGACGCGGCGGGCCACGCCCAGTTCGACGAGCCGGTCGGCGTTCACCGGCTGCTCGGCCCCCTGCGGTACGACGATCATGGGCAGCCCGCAGTACAGGCCCTCGCCGCTGCTGCCCATCCCCGCGTGGGTGACGAACGCGTCGGCCTGCTTCAGGATCGCCAGCTGCGGCACCCACCGGTGGACCTCGACGTTGGCCGGGACGTGCCCCAGCTCCTCCAGGTCGACGTAACGGCCGATCTGGAGCACGACATGCCACCCGGGCAGATCGCCGAAGGCGGCCAAGCACTCCCGGTAGAAGCCGGGCTGCCGGGTGTAGGCCGATCCCAGGGAGACCAGCAGCACCTTCTCGGCACCGGCGGGGCGTTCCCACCGGCCCTGGTCGGATCGGTCGCCGAGGCACGGCCCGACGAACGTCACCACCTCCTCGTTCACCCGGTCCGCGTTCGGCTGCATGGCCCGGGGGATGAGCGCGATCGCCCGCCCGGGCGGCCCGCTGAAGGCGTTCACGTCGGTGGTCGTCGCCCCGCAGCCGGCCAGCCACGCGGCGAACTTCGCCTGGTACGCGTCGGCCCCGGGCAACGCCATGAGGTGCGCCGCGACCTCCTGTTCGTAGCCCTCCCAGCCGACGAAGGACGGGGAGAGCTGCACCGCCGGACGCCCCTGCGCCTCGGCGAGCGCCCGCCCGGCGTACCCGCCGATGTCGTACAGGTAGAGGTCGGCCGGGTCGTTGTCGTACGCGGCGCGCAGCTGCGGCAGCGCCTGGATCGCGTCGTCCAGGAAGACGGTCATCGCGGCGATGGGGTCCTCGGGCCAGTCGTTGTCGGCGACGGGCAGCGTCGAGCCGTACGGCACCCATGCGGCACCGGTCGGCTTGATGACGTCCGCCAGATACGCGTCATTGGCGTACGTCACGCAGTGGCCGCGCGTCACCAGCTCCCGGATGATCTCGAGGCTGGGGAGCGTATGGCTGATGGCGGGAATGCCGACCATCGCGATATGGGCACGGCGACGGGACATGAGAGATCACTCGATTCAGGTCTACGGCGAATGGGACACGACGAGCCGGCGCAGCGGCGATCTCACCGGTGCGCTGGAGAGGGCGGCGTGTCAGCCGTAGATCTGAAGAAACGAGTCCATGCGGGCACGGTACCCCGGCCGTTCGCGCCGCCGCCTCCCCTTTTCGCACCCCCGTCCGCCGAACTCAGCCCGCCATAAGCGACCCCTCAGCGGCGGGTCATAGGGTCAGCCCTGCGACGGGCCGCCCGTTCTCCCCCCCCTCTCCCGGCGGGCCGTCGCCCTCAAACCGCCCCGGGAAATGCCGCGGCCCTTTCCCCGCCCCGGCGCCGACCGCCCTCCGCATTTCGTGCACCGGATCTTTCAAGACGGAATGCGCGGCATTTCCGCCACGGCCCACCGGTCGGCGGCCCGACCGCCGCGCCGCGGATATCGCCATGGGCCCGCAGCGGCCCGAGAAGGCCCACAGAGGACCGCGGGCGCGCCAGGACGACAAAGGGGCCGCCGGACCGTGCGAAACGGTCCAGCGGCCCCTCAGCCGCTCACAAGGTGACGCTTATGCGTCCTTGCTCAGGTTCGGGCCTCCGCCGGCGGCGGACTCGATCGGCGGGGTGTCCGGCAGCGCCGACTTCTCCTCGCCGCGGAAGGTGAACTTCTTCTCCTCACCCTCGCCCTCGGTGTCCACGACCACGATGTGGCCCGGGCGCAGCTCGCCGAAGAGAATCTTCTCCGACAGCACGTCCTCGATTTCCCGCTGAATGGTCCGGCGCAGCGGCCGGGCACCCAGCACGGGGTCGTAGCCCCGCTTGGCGAGCAGCTTCTTGGCGTCACCGCTGAGCTCGATGCCCATGTCGCGGTCCTTGAGCCGCTCGTCCACCTTGGTGATCATGAGGTCGACGATCTGGATGATGTCTTCCTCGGTGAGCTGGTGGAAGACGACGGTGTCGTCGACACGGTTCAGGAACTCGGGGCGGAAGTGCTGCTTCAGCTCCTCGTTGACCTTGGCCTTCATCCGCTCGTAGCCGGTCTTCACATCGCCCTGGGCGGCGAAGCCCAGGTTGAAGCCCTTGGAGATGTCCCGGGTGCCGAGGTTGGTGGTCATGATGATCACCGTGTTCTTGAAGTCCACGACCCGGCCCTGGGAGTCGGTCAGCCGACCGTCCTCCAGGATCTGGAGCAGCGAGTTGAAGATGTCCGGGTGGGCCTTCTCGACCTCGTCGAAGAGGACCACGGAGAACGGCTTGCGGCGCACCTTCTCGGTGAGCTGGCCGCCCTCCTCGTAGCCCACGTATCCGGGCGGGGAGCCGAAGAGCCGCGAGACGGTGTGCTTCTCGCTGAACTCCGACATGTCGAGCGAGATCATCGCGTCCTCGTCGCCGAAGAGGAACTCGGCGAGAGTCTTGCTCAGCTCGGTCTTACCGACACCGGACGGGCCCGCGAAGATGAAGGAGCCGCCGGGGCGCTTGGGGTCCTTGAGGCCCGCACGCGTACGCCGGATGGCCTGCGAGAGCGCCTTGATGGCGTCCTTCTGGCCGATGACGCGCTTGTGCAGCTCGTCCTCCATGCGCAGCAGCCGGGAGGACTCCTCCTCGGTCAGCTTGAAGACCGGGATGCCGGTGGCCGTGGCCAGGACCTCGGCGATCAGCTCCTCGTCGACCTCGGCGACGACGTCCATGTCGCCGGCCTTCCACTCCTTCTCCCGCTTCGCCTTCGCGGCCAGGAGCTGCTTCTCCTTGTCGCGCAGGCCCGCGGCCATCTCGAAGTCCTGCGAGTCGATCGCGGACTCCTTCTCCCGGCGCACGTCGGCGATCTTCTCGTCGAACTCGCGCAGGTCCGGCGGCGCGGTCATCCGGCGGATCCGCATCCGGGAACCGGCCTCGTCGATCAGGTCGATCGCCTTGTCCGGCAGGAAGCGGTCCGAGATGTAGCGGTCGGCCAGGGTGGCGGCCGCGACCAGGGCCGAGTCCGTGATCGAGACGCGGTGGTGCGCCTCGTAGCGGTCCCGCAGGCCCTTCAGGATCTCGATGGTGTGCGGCAGCGACGGCTCGGCGACCTGGATGGGCTGGAAGCGGCGCTCCAGGGCCGCGTCCTTCTCCAGGTACTTCCGGTACTCGTCGAGCGTCGTCGCACCGATGGTCTGAAGCTCGCCCCGCGCCAGCATCGGCTTGAGGATGCTCGCGGCATCGATCGCGCCCTCGGCGGCACCCGCACCCACCAGGGTGTGGAGCTCGTCGATGAACAGGATGATGTCGCCGCGGGTGCGGATCTCCTTGAGGACCTTCTTCAGGCGCTCCTCGAAGTCACCGCGGTAGCGGGAGCCGGCGACCAGGGCACCCAGGTCCAGGGTGTAGAGGTGCTTGTCCTTGAGGGTCTCGGGCACCTCGCCCTTGACGATGGCCTGGGCCAGTCCCTCGACGACCGCCGTCTTACCGACGCCGGGCTCGCCGATGAGGACCGGGTTGTTCTTGGTGCGGCGCGAAAGCACCTGCATGACCCGCTCGATCTCCTTCTCGCGCCCGATGACCGGGTCGAGCTTGGATTCGCGGGCGGCCTGCGTGAGGTTGCGGCCGAACTGGTCCAGGACGAGCGAGGTGGAGGGAGTGCCCTCCGCCGGGCCGCCGGCGGTGGCGGCCTCCTTGCCCTGGTAGCCGGAGAGCAGCTGGATGACCTGCTGCCGCACCCGGTTCAGATCGGCGCCCAGTTTCACGAGGACCTGGGCGGCGACGCCCTCGCCCTCGCGGATCAGGCCGAGCAGGATGTGCTCCGTGCCGATGTAGTTGTGGCCGAGCTGAAGGGCCTCGCGGAGCGACAGCTCCAGGACCTTCTTGGCACGGGGGGTGAAGGGGATGTGCCCGGACGGGGCCTGCTGGCCCTGACCGATGATCTCCTCCACCTGCTGGCGGACCGCCTCGAGCGAAATCCCGAGGCTCTCCAGGGCCTTAGCGGCGACACCCTCACCCTCGTGGATCAGGCCCAGGAGAATGTGTTCGGTGCCGATGTAGTTGTGGTTGAGCATCCGGGCTTCTTCCTGAGCCAGGACGACAACCCGCCGCGCGCGGTCGGTGAACCTCTCGAACATCGTTAATCGCTCCTCAGAGCGGTCAGAAAGATCGGGGACGATCCCCTCCCTGTCCTTCCGCATGCTAGTCCCGCAACCCGGGACAGCTCATTCCAACTGCCGACAACCGTCCGGATCGGCCCCACTCTCACAGGGCGCACAGCAGATGGCCTCCTGCCCGAACAGCCGACAACTGCTCCAACCCGATGGTGCGAGACGATGTTCCCGCAGGCCAGGCATATACGCCCACCGTCAGTACGCCGATGGCGAACGCCCCTTTCTCCCGACACGCGGACCGCCCCTCCCACTAGGGATGTCTTACCCGCAAGCACCGACACTCCATGCCGGGCGGGCCGGTTCCCTCCGCTACGGGCGAACAACCTTGCGCCAGTTCACCGCCCCTGCACGCCCCCATCCGATCACGCCATGCGGTTGACCGCCCACGGGACGTAACCTTCGGGGAGGGAGACAGTTTCTCTGGGCATGATCCCCACCGCCACGGCGCCGTCCGGCCGCTCACAGGACCGCCCGGCCCCCGGACCGTGCTCACCCGCACAGGGCGCACCGGGGTGCGCGCGGTGGTACGAACGGGGGCTGAACTGGCCGACGACCGGCAGCGGTCCTGTCGAGCTGCTCACGGGGGTGGCATTCGACGTACTGGAGCTGCCGGTCGTCGCCGGTTTCGCGCTGCTGCGGCGCGTACCGCGGACCGGTCCGGTCGCGGTGGAGGGCCCCTGGATGCGGCTCCTGGTGGCCGCGGGCGGCGCCGACGAGCTGCCGGGGCTGCTCGACTGGCTGGAGTGGGGCGGGGTTCCGCTGGATCTGACCGCACTCGGCGCCGGCGGCCGGATCACCGCTCCGTGCCCCTCCGCCGCATGGCCTCCGCCCGGGGAACCCGGGTCCGGGACGCCCGCTGAACGGTGCCCGCAGGAGGCCGCCGTATGGCTGCGACCTCCCGAGCCGGGGGGCGGGGTGGAGCCGACGCTGCCGGTGACAGGCTTCGGGGGCGATGGGGGCGCCCCCGACCTCGTGCGGCTCGTGGGTGCGGCGGCCACGGAGTGCCACCGAGCCCGGTTGCTGCGCGCCCGGCCACTGCCCAGGCAGCGGCGAGCCGGGGAAGGGTGACGTGCTCAGCCGTTGGCCTTCTCGTACGCCTCACGAACGGTCGCCGGAACACGGCCGCGGTCATTGACCTCGTAGCCGTTCTCCTTGGCCCAGGCGCGAATCTTCGCGGTGTCCTGGCTGCCGCCCGACGCCGCACGCGCCTTTCCACGGCCACCGGAAGCCCGGCCGCCGGTGCGACGGCCGCCCTTGGTGAACGGCTCCAGGGCATCCCGGAGCTTGTCCGCGTTGGCGGTGTTGAGGTCGATCTCGTAGCTCTTGCCGTCCAGCGCGAACGTCACGGTCTCGTCCGCCTCGCCGCCGTCGAGGTCGTCGACAAGAAGGACCTGAACCTTCTGTGCCATGGGGTTCCTTTCAGGGAAAACGGGGGGTCGGGGCGCGGCGTTAGCCGCTGATGTCACACCCCCCAGGTAATTACACTACGGGAGAATAGGAAACCGCTTTTCCCGGAAAAACACAAACCCTCCGGGAAGGTTCGACCGATCGACCATGCGGGAAGGCTGATGGAACCCACTGTTCCGGAGCTATGTGATAGGGGCGCGATTCGGACATAGGGACCGCGATCACAGTTGCAGAAGCATCCGGCTGTTGCCAAGGGTGTTCGGCTTCACCCGTTCGAGACCGAGGAACTCGGCGACGCCCTCGTCATAGGAACGCAGCAGCTCGCTGTAGACATCCCCGTCGACCGGCGTCTCGCCGATCTCCACGAAGCCGTGCTTGGTGAAGAAGTCGACTTCGAAGGTGAGGCAGAAAATGCGCCGGACGCCGAGCCAGCGCGCCGTCTGCAACAGCTTGTCGAGCACCAGGTGGCCTACACCACTCCCCTTGTGAGCGGGATCCACCGCGAGAGTACGAACCTCCGCGAGGTCTTCCCACATGACGTGGAGTGCGCCGCAGCCAATGAGCTCGGCGTCCTCGTCCCGCTCCGCGACCCAGAACTCCTGGATGTCCTCGTAAAGGGTCACCGTGGCTTTGTCGAGCAGGATGCGATCGCTCACGTAGGAGTCGATGAGCCGGCGCACGGCTCGTACATCGCTGGTCCGGGCGCGGCGGACGGTGACTACTTTTGATAGTGCAGAGGACATGGCCGGACGCTATCGCCCCGGCTCATCGCCCCGACTCACCGGGGCTCTCTCCCGGCTCACCGAGTTGTGCGACGCGCATGGCATCCCGCAGTGCATCTCGCTGCTCTTCGGACATCATCCCGAAGAACGCGACGAGGGCGGCCGCCGGGTTGTCACTGGTCGACCACGCTTCGTTCATCAGTGCGGCCGAGTAGGCGGCCCGGGTGGAGACCGCGGCATATCGATAGGCGCGGCCTTGCACCTCCCTGCGGAGCCAGCCCTTGTGATGGAGGTTGTCCATTACGGTCATGACCGTCGTGTAGGCGATCGAGCGTTCTCGCTGAAGGTCTTCCAGGACTTCTCGGACCGTGACCGGGCGGTTCCACTTCCACACCCGCGTCATGACCGCGTCTTCCAGCTCTCCCAATGGCCGAGGCACATGTGAATAATAGTGGGAGATGTGCCGAATGTCGGGGGATGTACGCGGCGAAAGGCCGCACGCCCCGGGATGCGGAGGCATCCCGGGGCGTGGTGGTTGGTGCGGGGGGGGGCGTCAGGACGCGTCGCGGCCCGGCGCGTTGCCGGCCGACGCCGTGCGGTCCGCCTCGGCGCGGGCGAGCGCCGCGTCCACGAGGTGGTCCTCCTTCGCCTTGTTGGCGCCACCCTGGCTCTTGATCATCGTCACGATCAGAAAGGTGAAGGCCACGGCCATCACCAGGGGCGGCACCAGCGCGGAGACGTAATCCATGGCAATCGGCCTCCTTTTGCTCGATGCCCCCAGATTACGCGGCGCCCGCGTCGGCCCCCGCGCCGGGCCCGACGCCTGGCCTCATGCCGGGGCCGACACCGGACCTCACGTCGGGCCTCACGTCGGGCCTCACGTCGGGCCTCACGCCGGGCCTCACGCCGGGGCCGAGCCGGGACTCGTCCTCCGGCGGCGGGGAGGGGCGGCGGCGCTTGGGCGGGAAGACCTCGGCGGGCGTCGGCACCGGCCGGTGCGGGCGCGGGGTGCCACGCCCCGGCTCACGCCGCTTCGGCTCCTCGCGGTCGCCGCGGTCGGGGGCGGGGGTGGGCTTCTTGCGCGGCTCCCGCTTCGGCTCCTCGTCCTTCAGCACCGGCCCGGCCGTGCCCCCTTCCGGCGCGGCCGCCCCCCTTCCGGTTCCGGTTCCGACGCCGCCCGGCAGGGCGCGCAGCCGGGCCTCAAC
>NZ_RIBZ01000806.1:0-13635 GCF_003721215.1 Streptomyces botrytidirepellens | reverse complement strand
GACCGCGACTCCTCCTGGAGGAGTCGCAGCCGGGCCGCCGCGTAGCCGCCGGGGCCCGAGTCGGTGGTCTCTGTCGTTGCCTCGACGCGTTCCGTCAACTCGGCTGCTCCCTGTCAGCTGGGGGTACGGGCTCCGGGCCCCTCTTTTTCGGGGGCTCGGTTCGCCTCACAAGGCGTCCGGGCCCCGTTCGCCGGTCCGGACCCGGACCGCGGTGTCGACGGGGACGCTCCATACCTTGCCGTCCCCGATCTTTCCGGTGCGGGCGGCCTTGACGACGACGTCGACGAGGTCGTCGGCGTCCTCGTCCTCGGCCAGCACCTCGATGCGGACCTTGGGCACCAGGTCGACGGTGTACTCCGCGCCCCGGTAGACCTCGGTGTGGCCGCGCTGGCGCCCGTAGCCGCTGGCCTCGGTGACGGTCAGGCCCTGCACGCCGAACGCCTGGAGGGCTTCCTTGATCTCGTCGAGCCGGTGCGGCTTCACAACTGCCGTGATGAGCTTCACGCGTCCACCTTCTTCGGGTCCTTCTTCGCGTCCTTCTTCTTCGCCTCGCCGCCCGGGTGCGCGGCCGACTGGAGGCTGCCGAGGGACGTGCCGCCGCCCGCGCCCGCGAAGTCGTACGCCGTCTCGGCGTGCTCGACCTGGTCGATCCCGGCGACCTCGTCGTCCTCGTCCACCCGGAAGCCCATCACCAGGTCGACGACCTTGGCCAGGATCGCGGAGACGATCAGCGAGTAGGCGAGGACCGCGAAGGCACCGGCGGCCTGCTTGCCGAGCTGTTCGAGGCCGCCGCCGTAGAAGAGGCCCTTGGCGTCGCTCTGCACCTTGCCGGTGGCGAAGAGGCCGATGAGCAGCGAGCCGATGAGGCCGCCGACCATGTGGACGCCGACGACGTCGAGCGAGTCGTCGTAGCCGAACTTGTACTTCAGGCCGACCGCCATGGCGCAGACGACACCGGCGATGATGCCGATCGCGATCGCGCCGAGCGGGCTGACCGCACCACAGGCGGGGGTGATCGCGACGAGTCCGGAGACGGCGCCGGAAGCGGCGCCCAGGGTGGTGAAGGAGCCGTGCCGGATCTTCTCGTACGCGAGCCAGCCGAGCATCGCGGAGGCGGTGGCGACCTGGGTGTTGGTGAAGGCGGCCGCGGTGACGCCGTCGGCGCCGAGCCAGGAGCCGCCGTTGAAGCCGAACCACCCGAACCACAGCAGACCGGCGCCGAGCATGACCAGCGGCAGGCTGTGCGGCCGCATCGGGTCCCTCTTGAAGCCGACCCGCTTGCCGATGACGAGGATCACGCCGAGCGCGGCGGCGCCCGCGTTGATGTGGACGGCCGTACCACCGGCGAAGTCGATCACGCCGAGCTTGAACGCCCAGCCGTCGGCGGCCCACACCCAGTGCGCGACCGGGAAGTAGACGACCGTCGCCCACAGGGCGATGAACAGCGCCCAGGCGGTGAACTTGACGCGGTCCGCGAGGGCACCGCTGATCAGCGCCGGGGTGATGATCGCGAACATCATCTGGAACAGGGCGAAGACATAGATGGGGATGGTGTAGCCGGGCCACAGCTCGGTCAGCCCGATGTTGTGCATGCCCATCCAGTCGAAGCCGCCGAACAGGTCATTGCCCTTGTCGAAGGCGACGCTGAAGCCGTACAGGACCCACAGGACGGTGACGATGCCGATGCTGATGAAGCTCATCATCAGCATGTTCAGCACGCTTTTGACGCGGACCATGCCGCCGTAGAAGAAGGCAAGGCCGGGCGTCATGATCAGGACCAGCGCGGCACACAGCAACATGAACCCGGTATTGGCCGCGCTGAGTGCGTCATCGGGCGTGATCTTGTCCGCGGCAAGCGTCGTGATGCCCACTGGCATCGGCGTCTCCTCGCTGTCGAAACGGCCCGGGCTGGCAATAAACAAAAGGGCCGGTATTCGCCACGAGATTGGCGCAGTGCCGTTTCAGTCGATGCCCCTCGATGTTTCGCGGCAGTGACGAAGGGCCCGGGCGTGTTACGCGCGGATGAATTGACGGTACGGGGTCCTTCCGCTCCGTTACCGTGTCGCAACCCTCTCCGGGCCGCCTCAGACGGCCCGCGGGGCGCCCCCCTCGTCGGGGGAGTCGGGCAGCATGGCGACGAGCCTGTCGCTCAGCTCGGCGACCTCGGGCACGTCCCCGAAGTGCCGCACCGCGGTGTCCACGGTCTTACGGAGGCGGTTGTTCACCCGCTCCGAGCGGATCCGCTGGGCGAGCGGCAGCGCCTTCCCGGCGACCTCCGCGCACTGCTCGGGCTGCTTCTGGAGGAGGTGGACGGTGGCCATGCCGATCAGGTTGAGCGCATACGAACGCTGGTGCCCGCCCTCACCCCCGGCGGTCTCCTCGCCGAAGAGGCGCACGGCGTTGCGCATGACCGGGTCGGCGAGCTGGGCGTAGGTGGGGCTGCGGCCCGCGACATAGGCGAGGTCGCGGTAGGAGTGGGCGTTCTCCGCGTTCAGCTCGGCCTCGGAGAAGAAGCCGATCCAGTTCGGGTCGCCGTCGCCCGCGGCGCAATCGGCGAAGGTGTCCTCGGCCATCTTGACGGCGCGGTGGCACTTGCCGGGCTGGCCCATGTTGGCGTACGCGCGGCCCTCCATCGCATACAGCATGGCCTGGGTGCGCGGGGTGGCGCTCTCCCGGCTGCCGTACTGCGCGAGGTGGATCAGCTCCAGCGCGTCGTCGGGCCGCCCGACGTGGATCATCTGGCGGCTCATGCTGGAGAGGATGTACGAGCCGAGGGGCCGGTCGCCGGACTCCTTGGCGGCGTGCAGCGCGAGGACGAAGTACTTCTGGGCGGTCGGCTGGAGCCCGATGTCATAGCTCATCCACCCGGCCAGCTCGGCCAGCTCCCCGGCGACCTTGAACAGCCGCTTGGACACCGCCTCGGTGTGCGACTCCTGGAGCAGGTCGGTGACCTCGTGCAGCTGGCCGACCACCGCCTTGCGGCGCAGCCCGCCGCCGCATTGGGCGTCCCAGGCGCGGAACATCGTGATGGTCGACTCCAGCAGCTCCAGCTCCGGCTCGGAGAGCCGGGAGATGCGCCGTGAGCGGCCGCTGTCCGCCGCGCGCGCGCCACCGGGCGCCCCGCTCGGCGAGGGCACCAGCCAGCGCTGCATCGGCTCGATGAGGGCGGGGCCCGCGGAGAGGGCGAGCGAGGTGCCGAGGAAACCGCGCCGCGCGAGCATGAGGTCGCTGCGGGAGAACTCGCCGATCAGCGCGACGGTCTCGGGACCGGCCCAGGGGAGATCCACTCCGGATACGGACGGTGACCGGTGGGCGGGGCGCAGCCCCAGGTCCTCGATGCCGACCACACAGCCGAAGCGCTCGGAGAACAGCTCGGAGAGGATCTGCGGGATCGGCTCGCGCGGCTGCTCCCCGTCCAGCCAGCGGCGCACCCGCGAGGTGTCCGTGCTGATGTGATGGGCGCCTAACTGGCGCGCCCTGCGGTTGACTTGGCGGGCCAGCTCCCCCTTCGACCAGCCGCTGCGCACAAACCACGATCCCAGCTGTGCGTTGGGTCGCTTGTCAGCACCGCCGCCGCTGTCGCCCACCGGAACGCCCCCATCCCACGAATCTTCCCGGACCGCCACCAGAATGCCCTCTGTCACGGTCAGTTGTCCCCGCGATACGGCGCATCAACCGTCTGCCGCGGGAACCGGCCCTTGCCAGTGGCAAGTACCGGACCGCGACCGGGCGAGCGCTCGCAACCGGGGATCGTGCACCGAAAGTAATCCTACGATCACGCCCCTTGCGAGATGGATCGGGAAAACGCCACCATTCGCCACCCCTTCGAATGAACCCCATCGCCGATTCACACGATTCACTTGACACGGAGCGACCGGAAGAACGCGAAGAGGTGCACAGCGGGGCGCATGCGCCGTTCCGCGCCACCCGTGACACCGCGACACACCACCTGCCGCACCGCATCGGCGACGGAGCGTCATCGGCGCGCTCCGGCTCGTAACCATCGAGAGCGCGACCCGTTGGAGGGGGCATGGGCTTCACGATCGGCGGCATCCGGGAGATGCGGTCCGGCTCACGGCGCCGCGGCCGCACGTCCGAGTCCACCACGGTGGCGGAGTACACCGGGCTGTGGGGCTGGGACGTGGTGCCGGGCGCCCGGGCCACGCGCGGCAGCAGAAACGAATGCTCCTGCGGCGCTGCCGACTGCCCCGCCCCCGGCGCCCATCCGCTCGGCTTCGGCCCCGGGGTGCCCGCGGGCGCCACGCTCGACGCCGCAGCGGCGGCGTGGGAGGAGGTCCCGGGCGCGGCCGTCCTGCTGCCCGTGGGCCGGTCGTTCGACGTCCTGGAGGTGGCCGAGTACGCGGGGCGGCACGCCCTGGTGCGGCTGGAGCGGATGGGCCTGCCGCTCGGCCCGGTGGCCGTCACCCCGCACGGGCGCGCCCAGTTCTTCGTCGCGCCGGGGGCCTGCGCCGAACTCCCCGAGCTGCTCTACCGCATGGGCTGGGACGACGCCGACCTCGATCTGCGCTGTCTCGGCAAGGGCGACCACATCACCGCGCCGCCCTCCGACCTCGGGGGCCTGGGCCCGGTGCGCTGGCTGCGCCCGCCGACCCTCGACACCGCGGGGCAGCCGCCGCACGCCCGGCTGGTGCTGGGCACCCTCGCCTACGCGAGCCACCGGGCCGGGGCCTGACGCTCCCGCGGCGCCTCGCCGAAACGCCGGACGGGCTTGAATCGTCCGTCGATTCAAGCCCGTCCGGCGATGAGGGAAGGGTCTGACCGGATCAGTCGCCGATCAGCGCGTCGACGAACGCCTCCGGCTCGAACGGCGCCAGATCGTCCGCGCCCTCGCCCAGCCCGATCAGCTTGACCGGTACGCCCAGTTCGCGCTGGACCGCGACCACGATGCCGCCCTTGGCGGTGCCGTCCAGCTTGGTGAGCACGATGCCGGTGATGTCGACCACCTCGCGGAAGACCCGCGCCTGCACCAGGCCGTTCTGCCCGGTGGTGGCGTCGAGCACGAGCAACACCTCGTCCACCGTGCCGTGCTTCTCCACGACCCGCTTGACCTTGCCCAGCTCATCCATCAGACCGGTCTTGGTGTGCAGCCGCCCGGCGGTGTCGATGAGCACGGCGTCCGCGGACTCGGCGATGCCCTCCTTCACCGCGTCGAAGCCGACCGACGCCGGGTCGCCGCCCTCGGGGCCGCGGACCGTACGGGCGCCGACCCGCTCGCCCCAGGTCTGGAGCTGATCGGCGGCGGCCGCCCGGAAGGTGTCCGCCGCGCCCAGCACGACCGACTTGCCGTCGGCCACCAGGACCCGGGCGAGCTTGCCGGTGGTGGTGGTCTTGCCGGTGCCGTTGACGCCGACGACCATGACGACGCCCGGCTTCTCCTCGCCGTTCGCCCCCACCCCGCCCTCGGTGTGCACGGTGCGGTCGGCCTCGGTGCCGACGAGGTGCAGCAGCTCCTCGCGCAGCAGCCCCCGCAGCTCCTCGGGGGTACGGGTGCCGAGCACCTTGACGCGCTCGCGCAGCCGCTCGACCAGCTCCTGGGTCGGCGCGACGCCGACGTCGGCGGTCAGCAGCGTGTCCTCGATCTCCTCCCACGTGTCGTCGTCGAGGTGCTCACGGGACAGCAGCGTCAGCAGCCCCTTGCCCAGGGTCGTCTGGGACCGGGACAGCCGGGCGCGCAGCCGGACCAGACGGCCGGCGGTCGGCTCGGGAACCTCGACCGGCGGGACCTCCGGCACGGCGGGGGCGGCGGCCTCCGCGGGCGCGGCCGGTGCCTCGGTGCCGGGCAGGTCCACCTCTTCGATGGTTCTGCGCGGCTCCTCGCGCGGGGTTTCGGCCTCCTCGCCGACGTGCGGTTCGGCGGGCGGCGCGGTGACGGACGGGCTGCTCGGCGGTGTCGGGGGCAGCTGCTTCTTCTTGCGGCTGCTGATCACAAGCCCGCTGATCGCGGCGAGCGCGACCACAGCGATGACTACAGCAAGGATGACGAATTCCATAACCCACCCAGTATCAGACACATGGCGGAGGGAGTCATTCGCCTCGTCATTCGCCTCCGAGCCCGGCCTCGCGGGCCCGGACGATCGCCTGGGCCCGGTCGTGCACCTGGAGCTTGGCGAAGATCGAGCCGACGTGGTTGCGCACGGTCTTGTCGGTGACCACCAGCCGCTGGGCGATCTGGCGGTAGCCGAGCCCGCCCGCGAGCAGGTCCAGCACCTCCCGTTCGCGCGCGGTGAGGGTCGGGAACGCCTCCTTGGCCGACGCCGCGCCGGAGGCGCCCAGCAGCACCCCGAGCCGCTCCGCCATGCGCGGGCTGAAGACGGCGCCGCCGCGCGCCACGGTGTGCAGGGCGCGCAGGATCTCGTCCCGGCCCGCGCCCTTGAGGAGATAGCCGCGGGCCCCGGCGCGCACGGCGGCCAGCAGGCTGTCGTCGTCCTCGGACATCGTCATGACCATCACCCGCGCCCCGGGGCGGGCGCACAGGATCCGCCGGGTGGCCTCCAGACCGGACCGGCCGGGCAGCCCGAGGTCCATAACCACCAGATCGGGTGCCGCGCGCCCGGCCTCGGCGACCGCCTCGTCCGCGCAGGCCGCCTGGCCGACGACGGTGAAGGCGTCGTCCAGGTTGAGGGCGGCGGCCAGACCTTCGCGGAAGAGGGGATGGTCGTCGACGAGCAGCACGCGCCACTGCGCGGCGCCCACCGGCGCCGTCACGGGGCGGGCGTCCTCTCCCTGGGCTTGTCCCGGGGCTTGGCCTCGGTGATGAGCGTCGTACAGGACCGGCATCCGGTGTGCTCCAGGTGTTCTTCGGGGTCCTCGGTCTCCCCGGCTCCGGTGAGCGGCAGCACCGCGTGCACCACGGTGCCGGTCGCCGAGCCGGTGACCGAGCAGGAGCCGCCGATCTCCTCGGCCCGCTCCCGGACCGAGGCCAGCCCGACGCCGCGCACCGCGGTCTCCGGCAGTCCGCTGCCGTCGTCGGTGATCGTGATGTCGAGGGTGTCGAGGGTGTCGGGGTCGGTGGCCAGTTCGACCCGGACCTGGCGGGCCCGGGCGTGTCGTACGGCGTTGGTGAGCGACTCGGCCGCGATCCGGTACGCCGCGGTCTCCACGCCCGGCGACAGCGGGGGCAGGGCGGCGGGACGGCTGGCCACGCTCACCCGCAGCCCGTCCACGCCCAGCCGCCGCGCCAGGTCCCGCACCGCACCGGCGAGACCGCGCTCGGCGAGGGCGGCCGGGGCGAGCCCTGCGGTGATGCGGCGCACCTCGACCAGGGCCTCGGCGAGCGTTTCGGCGGCCTCGGAGAGCTGGACGCAGGCCGGGTGGCCGGGCGGACAGGAGGTCTGGGCGATGTCCAGGCGCAGCCGCACGGCGGCGAGTTGGGGGCCGAGGCCGTCGTGGATCTCCCGGCGCAGCCGTCGCCGCTCCTGTTCGCGGGCGAGCACCAGCCGCTCGCGGGCGGCCTGCGCCTCCTCGGCCAGCCGCAGCGCGGCGAGCGCGGGGGCGGCCTGGTCGGCGAGGAGGGACAGCAGCCCGCTGTCGCGCTCGGCGGGGGTGCCGGAGGCGTCGCGGGAGACTTCGAGGCGGCCGACGGTGCGGCCGTGGTGGCGCAGCGGGTAGGTCTGGACGCGGCCGGTGAGCGGCGCCCCGGCGTCGGCCAGCCGCCGGGGCCCGGCCCGGGTGTCGACGCTGACGGCCGCGCCGGAGACGCCGAGGTCCTCCACGGCGCTGCGGCAGATCTGCTGGGGCACCTCGCCCGGGTGCGGGGCCTGCTGGAGGCGTACGGCCAGGGCGCTGACGGCTTCGTGCGGCCGGGCCCGGGGCCCGTAGAAGGCGCGCTCGACGCGGAGGGTGAGCCAGCGGGCGGACGGCCGCAGGGCCCAGCCCAGCAGCAGGGCGCCGCCCACGGCGGTGACGGTGGTCCCGTTGCGTACGGAGGGGAGCCCGGCCTGTACGGCGACGGCGGCGCAGACGACGACGGCCGCGAGCGAGGTGAGGACGAAGGCGCGGGCGAGCCGGTGGCTGGTGGAGCGGTCGAGCCGCCAGATCCCGGTGCGGGCGACGCCCAGGCAGATGGCGGCCGCCCAGACCGCGCTGCCGAGGGTGCGGGCCGCGATGGTGGGCATGCCCTCGCCCCACTCCGACAGCAGGAGGGAGACGCAGGCCGGGTAGGCGGCGGCCAGCAGGGCCCAGTCGCGCCGCTCGGCGCCGCCGGAGACGGCGGCGCGGCAGCACAGGGAGGCCGTGACGGCGAGCGCCACGGTGCGCAGCACCCAGGGCTCCGCCTCGCCGTAGGTGTCGAGGTGGTCGAAGGCCCATTGGCCGCCGGTGGTGTGGAAGGCGGGGTTGGTGACGGCGCCGACGCGCGGCTCGCTGATCAGCCACAGCGCGGCGTATCCGAGCCAGTAGGCGGAGGCGGCGGCGCTCATGGCCCACCAGTGCCAGCGCCGCTTGGCGCCGCGGGGGAAGAGCCACAGCGGCAGCAGCAGGACGGTCAGGGGGCGGCAGACCATGCCGGCCACCGCGAGCAGCAGCGACACGGCGGCGCCTGCCGGTCCGAGCCCGGCGGGCCCCAGCAGGTCGGCGACGGCGGAGGGCAGCAGCCACAGGGCGCCCGCCACCAGCAGCACTCCGCCGTAGCGCCGGGCGGACCGCTCGGCGAGCAGCAGGACGCCGACGCCGAGCACCGGGACGCCCACGGCCACCGAGGTGAGGGCCGCGGTGCCGCGCAGGCGGGTGGAGGACAGGGCGAGCCACTCGTCGTTGACGCGCAGCAGACCGGCGAGCCAGCCGGCCAGCACCACGACGAACAGCGCCGACACCCCGCCCGCGGCCTGCACGGCACGGTCTTTCGGAAGGGCGTGCCGCATGTCAGCCGGCGGTCGGCCCGGCGAGCCGGGCGCCGCTGCCCCGGACCCACAGCGTGACGTAGTTGGCGCTGCGGCCGGGGCGGCACTTGTACTCGTCCCACTTGTTCTTCTCCACCCCGGCCTCCCCGGCCTTCCGGCAGGCGCCTTGGGTGTCGAAGTGTCCTTCCTCGCGCCAGCCGCCTCCGGAGGCGGTGGCGGGCGAGGCTCCGGCGGTCCACATGACGGTTCCCGCGAGCAGGCCGAGCGCCGTGGTGGCGCGGATTCGGGAAAGTCGCATCTTCAACCTCCTGGTACTCGCCCGTGCCTTACCCCGCCTCACGGCTGCGAAGTGCGCGGACGCCATGCCCCACCCGAACCGGTGACCCGCCCGCACCCGCGTTCCGGTGGGGCGTTCACCCTTTCCGGTTCACCACACCTGGAAGAGGATCGCGACGGCGATCGACTCGGCCTCGTCGTAGGGGATTCCGAACCGCATCAGGGTGAGCATGACGGGCTGCGCGGCCCAGATGTCCTGCGTGTCCAGGTAGTTGGCGAGCCGGTGGGCGTAGCGGCGCACCATGGCGGTTTCGCGCGGGGTGAGCCGCCCGAGCACCTTGGCGAGGAGGTCGCCGCCGTGGCGCAGCGCGGTGACCATCAGCCGCTGGCGGATGCGCTGTGCCTCGGCGGGGGTGAGTCCGCCCGCGAAGAGCGCGTCCCTCGCGGCCTCCAGCTCCCGGGTGTCGCCCGCGCCGAGCCGGACCCGGCCGACCAGGTCGTCGATGTCGGATGTGGTGATGAGCGTTTCCCCCGTGGTGATCATGCGGCCCCTCCTCAGGTGGCTGTGCGGTTCCGGGCCCGGCTCGCCGGGCCCAGGATGACGATCCCCCGCCCCGCGTCCCAGGCGCATGAGTCATCCGTCCCGGCTCCGCCCGGTACCGCACGGTGGCGATTTGACGCACCGTCAGCTACGGTCCGGTGGCCCGCTCACGCCCGCCCGCGACGAAGGGGGACCCTCCGCCATGGCCGTCACGGTCGTACGCCTCAACCTCGTCGATCCCGCCGCCACCCCGCGTTCGCTGGCCGAGCGGTACCGCGCCGCCGTGGAGATGGCCGCCTACGCCGACGAACGGGGCATCTCCACCGTCCAGACCGAGGAGCACCACGGCGCCGCGAACGGCTGGCTGCCCGCGCCGCTGGTCTTCGCGGGCACGGTGCTCGGCGCCACCCGCCGGATCACGGTGACCGTCTCCGCGCTGATCACGCCGCTGTACGACCCGCTGCGGCTGGCCGAGGACATCGCGGTGCTCGACCTGGCCAGTGGCGGCCGGCTGGTCACGGTGGCGGGAATCGGCTACCGGGCCGAGGAGTACGCGGCGCTCGGCAGGGACTGGCAGGGGCGCGGCGCGCTCCAGGACGAGGCGCTGGAGACGCTGCTCGCGGCGTGGACGGGCGAGCCGTTCGCGTACCGGGGCCGTACGGTGCGGGTCACCCCGCGCCCGTACACCCAGCCGCATCCGCTGCTGCTGGTCGGCGGCAGCTCGAAGGCCGCGGCCCGCCGCGCGGCCCGGCTGGGCCTGCCGTTCTTCCCGAGCGCCCATCTGCCGGAGCTGGAGGGCTACTACCACGCGCGGCGGCTGGAGTACGGGACCGAGGGCTGGTGCCTGATGCCGCCGGCGGTCACCCCGTTGCTGCACATCGCCGAGGACCCGGACCGGGCCTGGGCGCTGTACGGGACGCATCTGCTGCACGAGGCGCGCACCTACGCGTCCTGGCAGTCGGGCACGGTGCGCTCGGCGGTCCGCTCGCACGCCGCTGACGCCGGGGCGCTGCGCCGCGAGGGCGTCTACCGGATCGTCACGCCCGAGGAGTGCGTGGCGTACGCGCACCAGGGCGGCGAGCAGGCGAGCCTGGTGCTGCATCCGCTGTGCGGCGGGCTGCCGGTCGAGGAGGGCTGGCGCGGTCTGCGGCTGTTCGCGGAACGAGTGCTGCCCCGCCTCAAGGAATGAGGCGGGGCAGTTCTCTTGGAGTGAGGAGTGGGCGGCGGGGGGTTAGCCCATCTCCTCCAACGCCTTGCCCTTGGTCTCCGGCACCCACTTGAGGATGAACGGGATCGAGAGCACGGCGAAGGCCGTGTACAGGATGTAGGTCCCGGACAGGTTCCAGTCCGACAGGCTCGGGAAGCTGGCGGTGATGGCCCAGTTGGCGATCCACTGGGCGGAGGCGGCGACGCCCAGGGCGGCGGCGCGGATCTTGTTCGGGAACATCTCGCCGAGCAGCACCCAGACCACCACGCCCCAGGAGAGCGCGAAGAACAGCACGAAGGCGTGGGCCGCGACCAGCGCCACGACGCCCTCGGTGTGCGGCAGCTTGCCGTCCACCAGGTTCGCGGAGAACGCCCAGGCCACCAGCGCGAGTGAGACCGCCATACCGATGGAGCCGATGAGCGCCAGCGGCTTACGGCCGATCTTGTCGACGAAGACCATCGCGATCACGGTGCCGAGGATGTTGATGATCGACGTGGTGAAGGAGTAGAAGAACGAGCTGCTCGGGTCGACGCCGACGGACTGCCACAGCGTCGAGGAGTAGTAGAAGGCCACGTTGATGCCGACCAGCTGCTGGAAGACCGAAAGGCCGACGCCGATCCAGACGACCGGCAGCAGCCCGAACCGGCCGCCGAGCAGGTCCTTGAAGGTGGACTTGTGCTCGCTGCGCATCGCCTGCTCGATCTCGTCCGCCCGGACGTCCAGGTCGACGGTCTTGCCCTCGACCTCCCTCAGGACCTCCTTGGCCCGGTCGATCCGGCCGACCGAGATCAGGTAGCGGGGGGACTCGGGGATGGCGAAGGACAGCAGCCCGTACAGGACGGCCGGGATGACCATGACCCCGAGCATCCACTGCCAGGCCTCGAGACCGGCGATCTTGCCGCGCTGGTCGCCGTCGGCGAGGTTGAGGATGCCCCAGTTGACGAGCTGGGAGACGGCGATGCCGATGACGATCGCGGCCTGCTGGAAGGAGGCGAGCCGGCCGCGGTACGCGGGCGGGGCGACCTCGGCGATGTAGGCCGGGCCGATCACGGAGGCCATGCCGATGCCGATGCCGCCGAGCACCCGCCACATGGCCAGGTCCCACAGGGCGAAGGGCAGGGCCGAGCCGACCGCGGAGACGGTGAACAGCACGGCGGCGATCTGCATGACGCGGATCCGGCCGATCCGGTCGGCGATCCGGCCCGCGGTGGCCGCGCCGATCGCCGAACCGATCAGCGCGATGGCGACGACCTGGGCGAGGGCCGCGGACCCGATGTCGTACCGGCCGCGGATGGCTTCGACCGCTCCGTTGATCACCGAGCTGTCGTAGCCGAAGAGAAAGCCGCCCATTGCGGCGGCCGCGGTGATGAAGATGACGTGGCCGAGATGGTCCGGCTTGGCCTTACGGCCTTCGGACCCCTGTGCCTGCACGGTGGTGGTCAACGTGAACTCCTGTGGCCCGCCCGGCAACGCTGCCGGACGTGGTGGGGCAGACCCTTCCGGTGGAGGCGGAGCCGTATGAGGTCGGCCACCACTTAAAGGTAAAAGCGACGTTGCAGAGACTATTCCTTCAAGTTTCGAAGTCAATAGGTGGTGGCCAAGAAGTTACGCGCCACTACATCGCACGCTTTGCACCATTGACTTCAAGTATTGAAGCGGTCACCGCAGGCGTTGACTAATGACCTTCGACACCCCGTCGCCCTGCATCGAGACGCCGTACAGCGCGTCCGCGACCTCCATCGTCCGCTTCTGGTGAGTGATCACGATCAGCTGGGACGACTCCTGGAGCTCCTCCATGATCCGGATCAGCCGCTGGAGGTTGGTGTCGTCGAGCGCCGCCTCGACCTCGTCCATCACATAGAACGGACTCGGCCGCGCCTTGAAGATCGACACCAGCAGCGCCACGGCCGTCAGCGAACGCTCCCCGCCGGACAGCAGGGACAGCCGCTTGACCTTCTTGCCCGGCGGCCGCGCCTCCACATCCACGCCCGTGGTCAGCATGTTGTCCGGGTCGGTGAGCACCAGCCGCCCCTCCCCGCCCGGGAAGAGCCGCGAGAAGACCCCCTCGAACTCGCGCGCGGTGTCCCGGTACGCCTCCGTGAACACCTGCTCGACCCGCTCGTCGACCTCCTTGACCACCTGGAGGAGGTCCGCGCGCGTCTTCTTCAGGTCCTCCAGCTGCTCGCTCAGGAACTGGTGCCGCTCCTCCAGCGCCGCGAACTCCTCCAGCGCCAGCGGATTGACCTTGCCCAGCTGCTGGTACGCCCGCTCGGCGGCCTTCAGCCGCTTCTCCTGCTGCGCCCGGACGTAGGGCACCGGGCGGTTGCGCGGATGTTCCGGATCCTCCGGCAGCTCCTCGCCCTCGGCGGGCGGCGACGGCGGTACGAGCTGGTCGGGGCCGTACTCGGCGATCAGCCCGGCCGGCTCCACGCCCAGCTCCTCCAGCGCCTTCGACTCCAGCTGCTCGATCCGCATCCGCTTCTCGGCACCCAGCACCTCGCCCCGGTGCACCGAATCGGTCAGCTTGTCCAGCTCGCCCTTGAGGTCACGGCCCCGGTTGCGCGCGGTCTCCAGCTCGGTTTCGCGCTCCGCCTTGGCGCGCTCGGCGGCGTCCCGCTCCTCGGCCGCCCGTACGAGCGACACCTCCACATGCGCGAGCAGCTGCCGGGACCCGGCCGCCACCGCCGCCGCGACCTGCGCCTCGTGGCGCATCCGGGCGCGGCGCTGTTCGGCGCGCGCCCGCGCCTCGCGCT
>NZ_RIBZ01000804.1:0-13601 GCF_003721215.1 Streptomyces botrytidirepellens | reverse complement strand
GCCCGCTCCTCCGGGGAGCGGGCCGCCGCTTTGTGTGTTGCCGGGGAGGTCAGCCGGTGTTGCGCAGACCCGCCGCCACACCGTTGACGGTGAGGAGCAGGGCCCGGGCCAGCACCGGATCGGGCTCTTCGCCGCGCTCGCGTGCCGTGCGCTGCCGGTCGAGCAGGCTCACCTGGAGGTAGGAGATCGGGTCGAGGTAGGCGTCCCGGACGTGGAAGGTCTGCTTCAGGACGGGGTTGGAGTCCAGGAGTTCGGTCTCGCCGGTGATCCGCAGCACCTCCCGCACCGTCAGCTCGTGCTCCGCCTGGATGACGTCGAAGACGTGCTTCAGCTCGTCCGGCACCAGGGTGTCGACGTAGTGCCGGGCGATCCGCAGGTCCGTCTTGGCGAGGGTCATCTCGACGTTGGACAGGAAGTTGCGGAAGAAGTGCCAGTGCTGGTGCATCTCGTCCAGCACGCCGTCGAGCCCGGCCTCGCGGGCCGCCTTGAGACCGGAGCCGACGCCGAACCAGCCGGGGACGATCTGCCGGGACTGGGTCCAGCCGAAGACCCACGGGATGGCGCGCAGTCCGTCGAGTCCCGCGCCGGAGTCGGGACGGCGGGACGGGCGGGAGCCGAGGTGGAGTTCGGCGAGCTGGTCGACGGGGGTGGAGGCGAAGAAGTACGCGGGCAGGTCGGGGTCGTCCACCAGGGCGCGGTAGGCGCCGTGGGCGGCGTCGGAGACCGTGTCCATCGCCGCGTCCCAGCGGGCGAGTGCCTCGTCCGACTGGCGCGGGGCGGTGTGCAGGGCCGACGCCTGGAGGGTGGCGGCCACCGTCAGCTCCAGGTTCTCGCGGGCGAGCGAGGGGACCAGGTACTTGTCGGAGATGACCTCGCCCTGCTCGGTGACCTTGATCTCGCCTTCGAGGGTGCCCCACGGCTGGGCGAGGATCGCGTCGTGGGTGGGGCCGCCGCCCCGGCCGACGGTGCCGCCGCGGCCGTGGAAGAGGCGCAGCCGTACGCCGTGCCGGTGGGCCACGTCGCGCAGCAGCCGCTGGGCGCGGTGGATCTCCCACTGGGAGGTGGTGATGCCGCCGAACTTGGAGGAGTCGGAGTAGCCGAGCATGACCTCCTGCACATCGCCGCGCAGCGAGACGAGGCGCCGGTAGGAGGGGTCGGAGAGCATGTCGTCGAGGAGCTGGTCGGCGATCTTCAGCTCGTCGGTGGTCTCCAGCAGCGGCACGATGCCGATCTTGGCCCAGCCGCCGTGCAGGTCGATGAGCCCCGCCTCGCGGGCGAGGACGGCGGCGGCGAAGACGTCGTCCGACCCGGCGCACATGGAGATGATGTAGGACTCCACGATCTCGGGCCCGAAGCGCTCGAAGGACTCGCGGATGGTCTGGAAGACGCCGAGGGTCTTGGCTCCGGCGGCGTCCAGCGGCGCCGGGGAGGGCGCGAGGGGGCGGCGCGAGCGCAGTTCCTTGGCGAGCAGCTTGCGCCGGTAGTCGCGGGGCATGTCCGCGTACCGCCAGGACTCCTCGCCGAGGCGGTCGAAGAGCTGGCCGAGGGCGTGGTGGTGGGCGTCGGCGTGCTCGCGCACGTCCATGGTGGCGAGCTGGATGCCGAAGGCGGCCAGGGTGCGGATGGCGCGCTCGAGGCGGCCGTCGGCGATCAGGGCGCCGCGGTGGGCGCGCAGCGAGTCCTGGATGAGCCGGAGGTCGTCCAGCATCTCGGCGGTGCCGAGGTAGTCGCGGCCGGGGACGTGCGGGGCGTCCTTGGCGAGGCGCTCGCGGGTGTTGACGAGCTTCTGCCGCATGCAGGTGGCCTTGAGCCGGTAGGGCTCCTCGGCGTTCAGCCGCTTGTAGCGCGGACTGATCTCGGGCAGCAGCTCCAGGTCGCGCTGGAGGGAGGCGAGCAGCTCCTCGGAGGCGTCGGAGTTGCGGATGGAGCTGGAGAGGGCGGCGCGCAGGTCGTCGATGATCTCCAGGGCGTCGGTGATGCCGTGCTCGTGCTGGAGGATCAGCACCTCCCAGGTCACCTGCGGGGTGACGTTGGGGTTGCCGTCGCGGTCGCCGCCGATCCAGGTGCCGAAGGTGAGCGGGCGGGTGGTGGCGGGCAGCTCGATGCCGACCCGCTCCAGCTCGGCGGTGAGGTCCTCCAGGACGTCGCCGACGGCGTGGGCGTGCAGCTCGTCCAGGTAGTAGACGGCGTTACGGGCCTCGTCGGCGGGCTCGGGGCGGGCGACCCGCAGCTCGTCGGTCTGCCACAGCAGGTCGATGTTCTCGGCGAGCCGCAGGTCGGCGCGGCGGCTCTCGCCGCCGGCGGCGAGGGTGTCCAGCAGCTCGGCGATCCGGCGCAGCTTGTTGAGGACGGTGCGGCGGGCGGCCTCGGTGGGGTGGGCGGTGAAGACCGGGCGGACGCCCAGGTGCTCCACGGTCTGCCGCAGGTGGTCGGCGTCGGCGTCCTTGAGCTGGTCGACGGTGCGGGCGAGGATGCCGCCCTCGGCGGCGCGCCGGGCGCTCAGCTCGCGGCTCCGGTGCACCTGCTCGGTGACGTTGGCCAGGTGGAAGTAGGTCGAGAAGGCCCGCACCAGCTTGGCCGCGGTGGGCAGGTCGGTGGTGCCGAGGAGCTCGGCGGCGGCCTCGCCGTCACTGCGGGTGAGGGCGCGGACGCGCTCGACGAGGTCGAGGAGGTCGGGGCCCTCCTGTCGGACCAGGGTCTCGCCGAGGAGGTCGCCCAGACGGCGGATATCGGCACGCAGGGCGGCATTCGTGTGGTCGGCACTGCTCACAGGTGCGGCTCCTTGCAGTGAACGGGGGGTTCCTAGCGGGGTGCAGCCCCCGCGCGGCTGGCGCCGCAGGGCCCGCACCGGGTGCTTTCGGCCATGTGCGGACCGCGCTGTCCGACGTCCCCAGGATAGGCGGCGTTCCCTCGGGGGAAACCAGAGCCCTCTTGCCCCGGTTCGCGGCCCTGCCATACTTACGACGCCGTAGGTTACGGATCCGTAGCCCAGCCCCCGAGCCCCACGAGGGATCCCATGACTGCAAGCCCCGACGTGACCCGCGACGCGCCGAAGGCCCAGGAGACCCCGCTTCCGTCCGCCACGCTCGGCGGGGACAGCAAGCGTTCCATCGAACAGATCACCCTGCTGCTGTTCATCACCGTCCCGTTCGTCGCGCTGGTCGCGGCGATCCCCCTGGCCTGGGGCTGGGGGGTGAGCTGGCTGGACCTGGCGCTGATGGTGGTCATGTACTACATCGGCTGCCACGGCATCACGATCGGCTTCCACCGCTACTTCACCCATGGCTCCTTCAAGGCGAAGCGCCCGCTGCGGATCGCGCTGGCGATCGCGGGCTCGCTGGCGGTGGAGGGGCCGCTGGTGCGCTGGGTGGCCGATCACCGCAAGCACCACAAGTTCTCCGACGCGGAGGGCGACCCGCATTCGCCGTGGCGGTATGGGGAGACGGTCCCGGCCCTGATGAAGGGGTTGTGGTGGGCACATATCGCATGGATGTTCGATGAGGAGCAGACGCCGCAGTACAAGTACGCGCCGGATCTGGTCAAGGACGACACGATCCGCAACATCTCCCGCCAGTTCGTGGTGTGGACGGTCGTGTCGCTGCTGCTGCCCGCCGCCATCGGCGGCCTGGTGACCTGGTCGTGGCAGGGGGCCGCGACCGCGTTCTTCTGGGGGTCGCTCGTCCGGGTGGCGCTGCTTCATCACGTGACCTGGTCGATCAATTCGATCTGCCACGCGGTGGGCAAGCGGCCGTTCAAGTCGCGCGACCGGTCGGGGAACGTGTGGTGGCTCGCGGTGCTCTCGTGCGGCGAGTCCTGGCACAACCTGCACCACGCGGATCCGACGTGCGCCCGGCACGGGGTGATGAAGGGCCAGCTGGACTCCAGCGCCCGGATCATCCGCTGGTTCGAGAAGCTGGGCTGGGCGTATGACGTCCGCTGGCCGAACGCGAACCGGATCGACTCCCGCCGTAAAGAGGCCCCTGCCGAAGCGGCATGATAGAGGGCGTGGAGACCGACAGTAATACCAGCGGCAGCAAGGACCGGCCGGCCGGGACCGTCCGGTCCTCCGGATCCGGCCCCCGGCGCCCCCGCAGGGTACGGATGACCGGCAAGGAGCGCCGGGAGCAGCTGCTGGACATCGGTCGGGCGCTCTTCGCCGAACGGGGCTTCGAGGGCACCTCGGTGGAGGAGATCGCGGCGAAGGCCGGGGTCTCCAAGCCGGTGGTGTACGAGCACTTCGGCGGCAAGGAAGGGCTGTACGCGGTCGTGGTGGACCGTGAGATGCGGCGGATGCTGGACATGGTGACCACGTCGCTGACCGCGGGCCATCCACGGGAGCTGTGCGAGCAGGCCACGTTCGCCCTGCTGGACTACATCGAGGAGTACACGGACGGCTTCCGCATCCTGGTCCGTGACTCCCCCGTCGCCCAGTCGACGGGCACCTTCGCCTCGCTGATCAGCGATATCGCCACCCAGGTGGAGGACATCCTGGGCCTGGAGTTCAAGGCCCGCGGCTTCGACGCCAAGCTCGCCCCGCTGTACGCCCAGGCCCTGGTAGGGATGGTGGCGCTGACCGGCCAGTGGTGGCTGGACGTCCGCAAGCCGAAGAAGTCCGAGGTGGCGGCGCACCTGGTGAACCTGGCCTGGCACGGCCTGGACGGTCTGGAGCAGAAGCCGCGGCTGATAGGCCACCGCAAGGCGTGAGCGGCCGCCCTCAGGTCCGCTTGTGGGCCACGGCGAAGATGCGGCGGAACGGGAACGCCGTGCCGTACGGGGCCGCGGGGTAGGCCTCGCGCAGGAGGGCCGCGTACTCGCCGAGGAAGCGGTCGCGGGCCGCCGGGTCGTCGGCGAGGGCGGTGAGGACGGGCCGCAGGGCGGTGCCCTTGGTCCAGTCGAGGACGGGGTCCGGTCCGGTGAGGATCTGGAGGTACGTGGTCTCCCAGGCGTCGACCTCGCAGCCCAGCGCGGTGAGCCGGCCGAGGTAGTCGAAGGGCTCCAGGGCGGAGGCCGGGCTGCGCACGGCGTCGGTGAGGCGGTCGCGCCACTGCGGGGCGTCGCACAGGTCGCGCAGCAGGGTGTGGCTGGGGGCGCCGAAGTTGCCGGGGAGCTGGAAGGCGAGGGTGCCGCCGGGGCGCAGGGCGGCGAGCCAGCCGGGGAAGGCGTCGGCGTGGCCGGGCATCCACTGGAGCGCGGCGTTGGACACGATGAGGTCGTAGGTCTCGTCCGGCTCCCAGCGCAGGGCGTCGACGGTGCGGAAGTCGAGACGGCCGCCGCCGGTGGTGGGCCCGGCGAGGGGCTGGGCCTGGTCGAGCATCTCGGCGGAGCTGTCGAGGCCGGTGATGTGGGCGTCCGGCCAGCGCTCGAAGAGCAGGACCGTGACGTTGCCGGGGCCGCAGCCGAGGTCGGCGATGCGGGGCGGGCGGCCGGGTTCCGCGGGGAGCGCGGGGATGTGGGCGAGGAGGTCGCGGAAGGGGCGGGCCCGGTGGCCGGAGTGGCGGAGGTACTGGGCCGGGTCCCAGTTGGGTGACGCACGCATGGTGAAGTCCCTTGAGCGGGTACGGTCGATACGAGCAGGCTCACCGTCCTCCAGAGTGTCTCTTGATGTCAAGAGACTTCATGTCGACAGACCTATTACACTGATCGCCATGGACGACGAGGTCGATCGACTGGTGGCGGCATGGCGTCGGGAACGCCCCGACCTCGATGTCGAACCGCTCGAAGTGCTCAGCCGCGTCAGTCGGCTCGCGCGCCATCTCGACCGGGCGCGGCGCATCGCCTTCAGCGAGCACCAGCTGGAGTCCTGGGAGTTCGACGTGCTGACCTCGCTGCGGCGGGCCGGGACCCCGTACCAGCTCTCCCCCGGGCAGCTGCTGACCCAGACGCTCGTCACCTCGGGCACCATGACCAACCGCATCGACCGGCTGGCGAAGAAGGGCCTGGTCGAGCGGCTGCCCGACCCCAGTGACCGGCGCGGGGTGCTGGTCCGGCTCACCGCGGAGGGACGCGACCGCGCCGACCAGGCGCTGGCCGGGCTGCTGGACCACGAGCGCGCCATCCTCGCCGAGCTGTCCCAGGCGCAGCGCGCCGAACTGGCGGCGCTGCTACGCCAGCTGACCGCCCCGTTCGACAATTTCCCCGGCTAGGTCGACCGGGCCGACGCCCGCCCGCCGGGCCAGCGCCACGGCGGCCAGCGTGGAGTGCACGCCCAGCTTGCCCAGCACGTTCTGCATGTGGGTGCGGACGGTGTGCGGGGACAGGAACAGCCGCTCGGCCACCGCCTTGCGGCCGAGCCCGGCCACCATGCAGCGCAGCACTTCCCGCTCACGCGGCGTCAGCGATTCGACCAGCCGCTCGCTCTCGGTGCGGTGCTTACGAGCCGCCGTCAGCTCCCGCAGCACGCCGGTGAGCAGCGCGGGCGGCAGATGCGTCTCGTCGCGCAGCACGCCCCGGATCACGGCGAGCAGCCGGACCAGCGAACAGTCCTTGGCCACCCAGCCGGACGCCCCGGCCTGGAGCGCCGCCGCGGCCCGGCGCGGATCGTCGCGCTCGGCCAGCACCACGGTGCGCACCCCGGGTTGGGCGGTGCGCACGCCGCCGACCAGCGCTATGCCGTCCTGCGAGCGCCCATTGACCCGCCCCGGCGGGCCCGCGCCCGGGCCGCCGCCGTGGGCGGCCTCGGCCGGTACGGCCTGCGGCACAGGGACCGGCTCCCCGTTCAGCGAGCCCAGATCGGCGTCGATCAGCAAGACATCGAAGCGGCGCCCCTCGGCCACTCCGCGCTCCAGACAGCGCAGCGCCGCCGGGCCGCTTCCGGCCGCCGCCACGTCCACGTCCTGTTCCGCCGCGAGGGCGGCGGCCAGTGACTCGGCGAAAATGCGGTGGTCGTCGACCACCAGAACCCGAATACGTGCCACGGAACCCCCCACGTCGCCGGATACTCCCGGATACCCCGAGAAGCAGTACGGGTACGGCGCCCGGGAAGGGATCACCGCAACCGCACGGCCGCCGCCGTGCTGAGATCGCTACCCCACCCCGGGCGTCGTACCTGACTGTCTCGCCCCCTGATGCACGTCGGCCCCCACCGACGCTGTGCTCAGCGTAAGGCCGGGGTACGCCATCCGGAACGAATGAACGAAACTGCCCGGCCTCGCCTGTTTACGGTGGTCTTTGTGTTCGGTCTTGGGGAGTGAGGAAGCCAAGAACGGCGAAAATTGATCGCTCAACGGCCGAAGGCAGCGAGGGTCTCCTCCGGCTACCGCCGCCGGGCGCCCGCGCTCGGGACCGCCGGGAAGATCCGCGGGGCCCGGTGTCCGGCCGCGGCGAAGGCCTCGGTGACCGCCTTGGCCACCGCGTCCGCGTCCGCCTCCTCGACCAGCACGATCGCCGAACCGCCGAAGCCGCCGCCGGTCATCCGCGCGCCGAGCGCGGCCGCCGCGTTGGCCGACTCCACCACGAGGTCCAGCTCGGCGCAGGAGATCTCGAAGTCATCGCGGCACGAGGCGTGTCCGGCGGTCAGGACCGGGCCGATGGACCGGGTGTCGCCCGCGTCCAGCCGCTCGATGACCTCCCGCACCCTCTGGTTCTCGGTCACCACATGGCGCACCCGGCGGCGCACGGTGCCGTCCACGCCGAGCCCGGCGAGGGTGGTGAGCGTCGCGTCCAGGGTCGCGAATTCCACCTCGCGCAGCGCGGGCACGCCGAGCGCCCGCGCGGCCGACTCGCACGCGGCGCGCCGGTTGGCGTACGCGCCGTCGCCCAGCTCGTGCTTCACCCGGGTGTCCACGACCAGCAGCCGCAGCCCCTCCGCCGCGAGGTCGAACGGCACCTGCCGCTGGGTGAGGTCGCGGGCGTCGAGGAAGAGCGCATGGCCCTCGGTGCAGCAGGCGGACGCCATCTGGTCCATGATCCCGCAGGGGACGCCGACGAACTGGTTCTCCGCGCGCTGGCACAGCTGGGCGATGCGCTCCGGGGTGAGCCCCAGCCCGTACAGCTCGTTCAGCGCGGTGGCCGTCACCACCTCCAGCGCGGCGGACGAGGACAGCCCGGCGCCGGTGGGCACCGTGGACGCGAAGTGCAGGTCCGCCCCGCCGGCCGCGGCGCCGGAGAGCAGCCCCTCCTCGCGCAGCGCCCACACCACGCCCGCCGGGTAGGCCGCCCAGCCGCCGCGGTCGCCGCCGGTGCCGCCCGCGGCGACCGGGGTCAGCTCCTGGACGCGCAGCTCGACGACCCCGCCCGGGGCGTCCCCGGAGTGGACGCGCAGCACCCCGTCGGTGCGCGGGGATGCGGCCGCCAGGCAGGTGTGGGGCAGGGCTAGCGGCATCACGAAGCCGTCGTTGTAGTCGGTGTGCTCACCGATCAGGTTGACCCTGCCCGGCGCCGCCCACACGCCCTCCGGGTCGGTCCCGTAGACCTCCCGGAACCCCGCCGATACGTCGCTCACTCGCTGTCCCCTGTCCCTTTGTTCCCATCGTCCGCGGCCGGGCGGCCGCGCGTTCCACCGCTCAGTGCGTGCGCCGCGCGAACTCCCACGCGTCCGCGACGATGCCCTTCAGGTCGGCGCGGCTCGGGCGCCAGCCGAGGCGCTCCTTGGCCCGCTCGGCCGAGGCCACCAGCACGGCCGGGTCGCCGCCCCGGCGGTCGGCGACGACCTCGGGGATCGGGTGGCCGGTGACCTGGCGGACGGTCTCGATGACCTCGCGGACGGAGAAGCCGTTGCCGTTGCCGAGGTTGCAGATCAGGTGCTCGCCCGTGTTCGCCGCGCCCAGCGCGAGGAGGTGGGCGTCGGCCAGGTCGGCGACGTGGATGTAGTCGCGGACGCAGGTGCCGTCGGGGGTCGGGTAGTCGTCGCCGAAGACGGAGATCGCCTCGCGGCGGCCCTGCGCGACTTGGAGCACCAGCGGGATCAGGTGCGACTCGGGGTCATGGCGCTCGCCGTACGCCCCGTAGGCGCCCGCGACGTTGAAGTACCGCAGGGAGACCGCGGCCAGGCCGTGAGCGGCGCACTCCCCGCTGATCATGTGGTCGACGGCGAGCTTGGTGGCGCCGTACGGATTGGTCGGCGCGGTCGCGGAGTCCTCGGTGATCGGGACGTCGTCCGGTTCGCCGTAGGTGGCGGCGGTGGAGGAGAAGACGAGGGTGCGCACCCCGGCGTCCCGCATCGCCGCGAGCAGCGCGGTGGTCCCGCCGACGTTGTTCACCCAGTACTTCTCCGGGTTGACGACGGACTCCCCGACCTGCGAGGACGCCGCGAAGTGCAGCACGCCGTCGTACGAGGCGTCGAGCCACTTGGCCGCGTCCTGGATGCGGCCTTCGATGAACTCCGCGCCCGCAGGTACGCCCTCGCGGTGCCCGGTGGACAGGTCGTCCAGGACGGTCACCCGGTGCCCGGCCTCCAGCAGATGCGCGGCGACCACGCTGCCGACATAACCGGCACCGCCTGTGACCAGGTACTTCTTCTGCTGCGCATTGCTCACTTGCTCGCTACCTCTCGCAGTCGCTCGGCCGCGGCCTCCGGCGGCACATCATTGATGAACACATTCATGCCGGATTCGGAACCCGCGAGAAACTTCAGCTTGCCGGAAGTGCGGCGGATGGTGAAAAGCTCGAGGTGGAGTGCGAATTCCTCGCGGTCCGCGCGGCTCACCTCCCCGCCCTTGCCGAACGGCGCCTGGTGCCAGGCGGCGATGTACGGCGTGGGCGGCTCCCCCTCCCCGAAAGTCCGGTCGAAGCGCTTCAAGAGTTCCAGATACATCTGTGGAAACTCTGTGCGCGCGGCATCGTCCAGCGCGGTCAGGTCCGGGACCCGGCGCTTGGGGTAGAGGTGCACCTCGTACGGCCAGTGCGCGGCGTACGGGACGAAGGCGGTCCAGTGCTCGCCGTCGAGCACGATGCGCGATCCGTCGGACCGCTCATCGGCGACCACATCATCGAACAGATTCCGACCGGTCCGCTCACGGTGCTCGGCGAGGGAGCGGAGCATCAGCCGGGTACGCGGCGTCGGAAAGGGATACCCGTAGATCTGGCCGTGCGGATGGCCGAGGGTGACGCCGATCTCCCTGCCGCGGTTCTCGAAGCAGAACACCTGCTCGACGGAGGGGAGTTGGGCCAGTTCGGCGGTCCGGTCGGTCCAGGCGTCGAGCACCAGGGCGGCCTGCTCGGCGGTGAGGTCGGCGAAGGAGGCGTCGTGGTCGGAGGTGAAGCACACGACCTCGCACCGCCCCGCGTCACCGGCCAGCGAGGGGAAGCGGTTCTCGAAGACGACGACGTCGTAGTCGGAGGCGGGGATTTCGCTGAGCCGCCCGTCGCGCGAGGGGCACAGCGGGCATTCGTCGGCCGGCGGGTGGTACGTGCGCCCCTGGCGGTGGGAGGCGACGGCCACGTCGTCGCCGAGGAGGCGGTCGTGGCGGATCTCGGAGCGGGTGGATATGGGGTCGAGCGGCCGCTGGTCGACGGCGTCGCGCACCGCGTCGTCGCGCGCGTCGTAGTAGATCAGCTCGCGTCCGTCCGCGAGCCGCGTCGCCGTCTTCTTCACGTCCGCCAGCTCCTGTCAGCATCACCCAACACAACTAAACATAATGAACCACAAGTCAACAGCGGCGTCAATGCGCGGCGGAGGCGCCCTAATAAAGCAGGATAATTCGCATGCACCCTCTGGCAGCAGATCTCCGGCTCCCGACCAATGCCCTCGACTACACCATCCTGATCCTCTACTTCGCCGTCGTACTCGGCGTCGGATTCGCCGCCAGACGAAGCGTGAAGACGAGCCTGGACTTCTTTCTCTCCGGCCGGTCACTGCCCGCGTGGGTCACCGGTCTCGCGTTCGTCGCCGCGAATCTGGGCGCCCTGGAGATCCTGGGAATGGCGGCCAACGGCGCCCAGTACGGCGTCTACACGGTGCACTGGTACTGGGTCGGCGCCATTCCGGCCATGGTCTTCCTCGGCCTGGTGATGATGCCGTTCTACTACGGCTCCAAGGTCAGGTCGGTGCCGGAATTCCTGCTGCACCGCTACGGGCCGTCCTCGCACCTGCTCAGCTCGATCATCTTCTCCGTGGCGTCCGTGCTGATCGCGGGCGTCAACCTGTACGCGATGGCCATCGTCGTCGAGGCGCTGCTCGGCTGGCCGCAGTGGGTGGCCATCGTCGTCGCCGGGCTGTTCGTACTCGCGTACATCACCCTGGGCGGGCTCTCCTCGGCGATCTACAACGAGGTGCTCCAGTTCTTCGTCATCCTCGCCGCGCTCATCCCGCTCACCGTCGTCGGCCTCAAGCGGGTCGGCGGCTTCAGCGGGCTCAAGGACTCCCTCGAAGCGTCCCACGGCCCCAACTTCACCTCCGCGTGGGGCGGCACCGGCATCGGCTCGGACAACCCGCTGGGCGCCAACTGGCTGACCATCGTGCTCGGCCTCGGCTTCTGCCTGAGCTTCGGCTACTGGACGACCAACTTCGCCGAGGTGCAGCGCGCGCTGTCCGCCAAGAACCTCTCGGCCGCCCAGCGCACCCCGCTGATCGCCGCCTTCCCCAAGATGTTCATCCCGCTGATCGTGGTGGTCCCGGGGCTGATCGCGCTGGTCGTCGAGCCGAAGATCGGCTCCGCCAAGAGCGATCTCCAGTACAACGACGCGATCCCGCTCCTGATGAGCGATCTGCTCCCCAACGGTGTGCTGGGCCTGGCGGTGACCGGACTGCTCGCCGCCTTCATGGCGGGCATGGCGGCCAACGTCTCGTCCTTCAACACGGTCTTCACCAACGACATCTGGCGGGCGTACATCGTCAAGGACCGCGCGGACGAGTACTACCTGCTGACGGGGCGGGTGGTGACCGCGATCGGCGTACTGGCCGGGATGGGGACGGCGTTCATCGCGTCCTCGTTCAGCAACATCATGAACTACCTCCAGACCCTGTTCTCGTTCTTCAACGTGCCGCTGTTCTGCGTCTTCATCATCGGGATGTTCTGGCGGCGGGCCACCGCCCCGGCCGGGTTCTGGGGGCTGCTCTCCGGCACCGTCGCCGCGATGATCAACTACTTCTGGCTCTACAAGGACGGCGTCATCTCCATCCCCAGCGACCAGGGCGCCAACTTCGTCTCCGCCATCGTGGCGTTCGTGGTCGGCGGGGTGGTGATGGTCGCCATCACGCCGTTCACCAAGCCCAAACCGGAGCAGACGCTGGCCGGTCTCGTCTACGGAACCACCGCCCCGGGCCTGGCCGAACCCGCGGCGCCCGGCGACGAGGCCTGGTACCGCAGGCCCGCCCTGCTCGGCTGGGGCGCGATCGTCCTCGCCGCCCTGTGCTACATCCCGTTCTCCCTGTGACCCCGTGACCCTCCTGCGGATAAGGAACCCGCGCCATGAGTGACGACTACGAGTACCAGCACGAGGTCGAGGAACTGGAGGGGAAGTCGGCGACCGCGGCCCGGCTCTTCGACGTACGGCGCATCATCGGCGGCCTGTTCGTGATCTACGGGATCATCGTCACGATCGCCGGAATCACCGTCTCCGACGCGGGCCTGAAAAAGGCCGAGAACATCAACATCAACCTGTGGACGGGCGTCAGCATGCTCGTCCTCGGCCTGCTCTTCCTGCTCTGGATGAAGCTCAGGCCGCTGCCCGTGCCCCACCCCGCCCCCGAGCAGGGCCCCGACCGGCCCGGACCCGGGGACGCGGAGGGCTGACGCGGTCGGCCGGGTGGCCGACTAGGTCGCGGCGCTGCGGTGCGTCGCCGCCCGGTCCAGCAGACCGGTGCGCGCCGCCAGCGCCGCCGCCTCCAGCCGGGATCCCACCCCGAGCTTCATCAGCACCCGCTGCACATGGGTGCGCGCCGTGCTGGGCGCGATGCCCATGCCCGCGGCGATCAGCCGGGTGTCCTCGCCCTCCGCGACCCGCATGAGCACCTCCACCTCGCGCGGGGTCAGCATGCGCAGCAGCCGGGCCCCCTCGTCGTCCGGCTGGGCCGCGGGATTGAGCAGCTCCGCGAACGCCCCCTGCAACAGCTGCGGGGCCACGGCCGCCTCGCCCGCGCGCGCCTTCATCATGGCGCGCTCGACGCCCTCGATCCGCTCGTCGTGCCGGACGTAGCCCGACGCGCCCGCGGCGAACGCGGCGGCGATGCCGCGCGGGCTCGGCACCGGGCCGAGCACCACCACCGCGACCTGCGGCCGCTCCTTCTTGATCCGCACGACCGGTTCGAACACGCCCGGATCGGCAGGTGTCGCCGTACCCAGCAGACACACCTCCGGTGCCCGGCTCACCACCAGCTCCGCCGCTCCCGCGCTCGGCGCGGCCGCGGCGAGCACCCGGTGCCCGCGCAGCTTCAACGCCGAGGCGAGGGCCTCCGCGAGCAGGCGGTGGTCATCGACCACCATGAGTCGCACGCCCATGAGTTTCCCCCCTTTGCCCCGGGAAGCTACACGCTTGTTCGACGTTGCGCGCCCCTTACCCGGAAGAAGCCCCCCGGAATGCCGAAATCCCGCCCATCTACGCCTACTTGACACCTCATTCACGTCTGAAACAGATCGATGCGGCCTGCCCGGTGGAACGGATTCGATCATGGAGAACCCGGGCGGAAAACGGCGGCGGCCCCGCCCGTACGGTGCGTACGGGCG
>NZ_RIBZ01000808.1:0-13571 GCF_003721215.1 Streptomyces botrytidirepellens | reverse complement strand
CGGAAGCGCCACCGCCCAGGTCAGCACGGTCGGCGCGGCCCGGCTGGTGGCCGCGTGCACGGCCACCGTGCTGGCCAGCCACCCGGCCGTGGCGCCCACCAGCCCGGCCAGCAGCGAGCCGAGCCGGGCCGGTGCCCGGCTCTCCGGCGGGGTGGCCAGCCACAGCACCAGCGTGGCCAGCAGCAGGGCGAGCGCACCGAGCAGGGCGATGAGGGCGGGCACCGCGGGCGGCGGCAGGAACGGGACCTCGTACGCGAAGCTCTGGATCGCGGCGAGCACCATGAGGACCGCGCCGAGGAACGCGCTCTGGAGCAGATTGACCTTGCTCTGCCGCTGCTGCGCGGCGGCCTCCTGGCGCTGCGTCACCTCCCGGCGCCGCTGGAGGGCGTGTTCCGCCTCGACCGTCAGGGCCGTCAGGGCGTCCCGGGCGCGCTCCCGGTCCGCCTCCAGATAGACCAGGCCGTCGGACAGCCGCTGGACGAACCAGGCGGCCAGCGCGAGATCCTCGGCGAACGGGCCCTGGCCGCCCTCGGGAACGCCCGCGGCGTCCCGCTGGGCGCGCATGTTGGACTCGGCGATGCGCACGGTGGTGCGCATCTCCCTGAGCCGGGTGATCCACTGGGTGAGGCCCGTGGAGCCCGCGGTGAGCGACAGCAATCGGGTGCGCCACCGCGCGAGTTCCTCGCCACGGTCGTGCGCCTGCCCGCCATCGGCGGTGTCGTCGTCCGGGTCGTCGTCGCCGGGGGACGCGCCGTCCAGGGCCGCGAGGGCACCGTCCACGACCGGCCCCGCGGGGGAGGCGAGATCGCTGTCGTGCGCGGCGTGCACCCGCATCTCGTACCGCAGCTTGGCGGCATCCGCCAGATAGCGGGCGAACGGTGGCGGCGCGCCACCGCCCTGGCTCCACAGCCACAGTTCGGTGTCCCGGGGGCCGTCGCCATCGTCGTCCGCCACCGCGACGAAGCGCCGCGACGGCCGGGTGGTGGAATCGCCGGTGGCCGAGTCGCCCGTGGCCTCCCACAGGGTGACCGCGGGGCGGGCCACCGCGACGCCCGGCCCCAGCGGCAGGGGCAGTTCGGCCCGTATCGCCTCCGTCAGCTCCCGCGCGCCCACCGGAGCGGCACCGGCCACCTCGCGATAGGCCACGAACAGCCGTGCCTCGCCGACGACCCACTCCCGCTCCGGGTCCCCGTCCGCCCCGGCGACCCGCGTCCACTGCCGGTCCCAGGCGCCCCAGGACCCCTGTTCACCGGCGGCGGGCGACAGCGCCACCGACAGACACAGCAGATCGTGGTGGCGCCGCAGCACCGCCTGCGCCAGCCCCACGCGGTCGCGCCGCGCCGCCACCGCCCCCGCCGTCGGCAGCTCGCCCAGCTCCTCGGGGAGCGTGTCCGGCAGCCCGGTCGCGGCGACGGAGTGCGTCATGCCGAGATGCGGCCCGCACGCCGCCCACACCTCCCGCAGCCGCCGGTACGACGCGCTCCGGCGCGGCCCGGTCGTGGCCACGAAGAGGTGGACGACGAGCGACTGGTCAGTGAGGGTCACCACCGGCCGATGCGCCCTCCGTGAGGTCGAGGTCGTCGTCATCGGTACCGCTCCCCAGGGCGTGCACCAACCGGTTGAGCCGGTCCAGGACTTCGGGCGACGCGGGCTCGCGCCCGTCCCCCTCCTCGCCCGCGCGCAACCGCACCCGCGACGGCCCCACCAGCTCCAACTGCCCCGTCACCGTGCCCAGAGCCCGCGCGTCCCCGGCCCGCACGGCCGACTCCATCGCCCCCAGCACGCGCTCCACATGCGCCCAGTCCGCGCGCGGCAGTACGAGCCCGGCGACCGCCGCGAGGGCCGCCTCGGCGTCCTCGCGCAACTCCGCCATGACCCGGCCCCTCTCCGACACTCCCATGGCCCCAACTTAAGCACAGCGGGGCGAAAAGGGACGACGGTGAGTATTTTCCCTGCGCCCGGCAGCCGGGAGGCTGATCGTGCAGTTGATCGATCCGCGATCGTAGGTTGCCGCCGGCCACCGCCGTGCCCACGGTGAGCGCCTGCCCGGTCGGCCATCATCGGAGCGTGAGATCCGAGCTACTGACGGCGCTGCTGGCGCGGCTGGACCGCTTCGCCGCCGCCGCGGACCCGCGGGACGTCCTGGACGCCGACGCCCCGCGCCGGGCCGCCGAACTGATGGCCGCGAGCGATGACCCCGAGCACGACCTCGAAGTGCGGCGTGCCGTGGGCTGGGTGCACTGGCACCGGTACGGCTTGTTGGGCGACGAGTCGGAGCTGCGGCTTGCGGAGACGCTGCTGCGCCCGGTGTACGAGGCGGATCCGCTGGACGTGCCGGAGGCGCTGCGCTCAGCCTTCGCGCCGGAGCCGGACGACGACTGGGTCGCGCTCAGCGACACCGAACTCGGCCACTTCCTGGGCAATCTGGAACCGGAGCGGATCGCACAGGCGCTGAGCGACCTGCGCGATGCGGTGTCCCGGACGCCTCCTCATGACCCCGGCTACGCGAAAGAGGTGGTCCTGCTGGTCACGCTGCTGTCGACCGCGCTCGACCACGTCGAGGACCCGTGCCCGCTGCGGGATTCGGTGGAGGCGGCCCGGCGCGCGGTGGACGCGCTGCCTCCCGGCCACGCCGGGTGGGCCGCCGTACAGTCCCAGCTCGGCAACTTCCTCCGCGACTGGTATCTGCGGACCGGGGAGCTGAGCGCCCTCCACGAGGCGCTCGACAGGAGCCGCCGGTCGACCGCCGCCAACCCGCGCTCCTCCATGGCACTGAGCAACTTCTCCATCGCCCTGCTGGACGCCTTCCGACGTATCGGAGACATCACGTACCTCGAAGAGGCCGTCGCCACCGGACGTCGCGCGGTGGAGGCGATACCCCAGGACGATCCCCTGATGGCGGTATACCTGACCAACCTCGGTGTCGCGCTGCACAAATGGGCCGACGTGACCGGGGACGACGCGGCGGAGGCCGAGGTCCTGCGGACGGCTCGCCGGGCGGTCGCGTTGACCGAGGAGGACCACCCCGCCCATCCGCTGTATCTGTCGAATCTGGCGTCCGTACTCAAGACGTCCTACGAACGCACCGAGGACAAGGCCCTGCTCGCCGAGGCCATCGAAGTCGGTCGGCGCGCGGTGGGCGCCACTCCGGCCGACGACCCCAGGCGGCCCCACCGCCTCGGGGTCTTCGGCGGCGCACTCCAGGAGTGGTTCGAGGCCACGGGCGAATTGCCGACGCTCGACGAGGCCGTGGAGGTCTTCCGCGAGGCCGTCGACCGGACACCCGAGGAACATCCGCGGAGGGTGCAGCATCTGCACATGCTCAGCTACGCGCTGCTGCTGAGCTATGACCGGTACGGCACACGGGAGATCCTGCACGAGACCATCGCCTTGGGACGCCGGGCGCTGGCCGGGACCCCGGCCGACTACCCGGACCTGGCGCAACGGATTGTCCACCACGTCAACGGGCTGAGTGCCTGGTACGAGCACACGGGCGACCTGGAAACGCTGGACGAGGCGATCGACGTGTGCCACCACGCCCTGGAGACGCTTGACCACAGACCGGGGGGTCTTCTGAACGCACTGGTCGTGGCACTTCGCCTCAAGTACGAGCGAGCGCCCGACCGGAGTCTTCTCGAGGAAGCCGTCGCCGTCGGAAGGGAAGCGGTGACCGTCGCCCGGGACGAGCTGGGCCCGCTGACCAACCTCGGTTGTGCGCTGGCGGTCCTCGCCGAGCGGGAGGACGACGACCCCGCGATCCTGGACGAGGCCATCGACGTCCTGCGCAGGGCCTCGGACGCCGACCCGTTCTGCCTGACCAACCTCGCCTCCCCACTTCTCGTGCGCTACGAGCGCACCAGGGACCGGGCATCGGCCGAGGAGGCCGTGGAGGTGTCGCGGCGGGCGCTGGCCCTCACCCCGGAAGGTCCTCAGCGAGCCCCGCAGTTGTTCACCCTGGGCCAGGCCTTGGAGAGCCTGTACGAGGCGTCCAGTGATCCGCGGACACACACCCAAGCCATCGCTACCTACCTGGCCGCGGCCGTCCTGCCGGAGGCGGCCGTTGGGGTGCGCGCCGAGGCGGGCCGCAGCGCGGGCTGGCTGGCAATGTCGGCGGGGCGGGCGGAGGCGGCCCTGACCGGATACGCGACGGCGGTCGAGTTGCTGCCCCTGCTCGTCACCCGATTCCTGGACCGCAGCGATGCCGAGCACTGGCTCAAGCACTACAGCGGTCTGGCCGCGAGCGCCGCCGCCTACGCCCTCGAGGCAGGAGACCCGGAGCGTGCGGTGACCCTGCTGGAACAGGGGCGGGGCGTCCTGCTGGACCGGGCCATGTCGACCCGCAGCGCTCTGACCGACCTCCGGGAAAGAGCCCCCGAGCTCGCCGACCGCTTCCAGCGGCTCGGCGCCGCACTCGAAACCGGGGGCCAGGGGCCGAGCGAGCGACGGCATGAGCACGCCCGCGATCTGGAGGCGGTGATCGAGGAAATCCGGGCACTGCCCCACTTCACCTCGTTCTTGCTGCCCCCGACGCTCACGGAGCTCATGGCGGAGCGGCGGGACGGCCCGGTCGTCCTCATCAACGTCAGCCGATGGCGGTGCGACGCGCTCGCCCTCACTCCGGCGGGGGTGCGGCACATCCCGCTGCCGGACCTCGGACTCCAGGACGTCACCGCGTGGGTGAAGGCCTTCGTGGGTGCGCTGGACGTGAGCCGGAGCGTCGCCAATGACGCCCTCGAAACGATCCTGGGCCGACTGTGGGACACGGTCGCCGAACCGGTGCTGACGGCTCTGGGATTCACCCGGTCACCCGACCCCGATGACACCTGGCCACGGCTGTGGTGGGCGCCGGTCGGCCCGCTTCAGACCTTCCGCTGCACGCCGCGGGCCACCATGACACCGACGGCCGGTCCGTCCTCGACCGGGTCATCTCCTCGTACACTCCGACGATCCGCGCCCTCTCCCACGTCCGCGGCCGCCGCCACACCGGCGAGCGCGCCGTACGGCCCCGCCGCCTCGTCGTCTCGATGCCCCATACCCCGGACGCCGCTGACCTGCCCGGCGCCCGTGACGAGGCTGGTCTGCTTCCCGGCGCCACCATCCTGACCGGGTCCGAAGCCACCCGTGACCGGGTCGACGCCGCGCTCCACGAAGCCACCTGGGCTCATTTCGCCTGCCACGCCCAGAGCCGCTTCGACGACCCCTCCAGCAGCTTCCTGCTGCTCCATGACCACCAGGACAACCCGTTCGACGTCCGGCACCTCTCCACGCTCCGCCTGCCCCACGCGGAACTCGCCTACCTCTCCGCGTGCAGCACCTCGCAGCCGGGGCCCCAGCTGATCGACGAGGCCGTGCACATCTCGGCCGCCTTCCAGCTCGCCGGATTTCCGCATGTCATCGGCACCCTCTGGGCGATCAAAGACCGGGCGGCCCCGAAGATGGCCCAGGCCATCTACACCGACCTGCTGCATGGTCCGGCCGACGACCGCGACATCGCCGGAGTCGTCCACCGGGCCGCCCACCGCATGCGGCAGGCGTACCCCCGGCTCCCCCTGATGTGGGCCGCCCACCTCCACGTCGGCCTGTGACGGACGGCCCGCGGGCTCCTCAGCCGCCGTGGGTGACGCGGATCTTGGACTGGCCGTGCGGGAGCTCCTCCCAGTCCTCCATGAAGCGGGCCGCCAGACCGTGTTTCCGGGCGAGGTCGATGAGGGTTTCGGTGCGGTAGTAGAAGTCCTCCCTGAGGACCTGGTGCTCCTTGCCCTCGGTGCGGTCGAAGGTGAAGTCGAACCAGCCGCCCGGCGCCAGCACACGGCCCACGTTGGCCAGGCACTCGTCGATGACCGGCAGCGGGGAGTGGGAGAACACGCTGTGCGCGTGCACGACGTCGAAGTGCGCTTCGGGCAGGAAGCGCAGGGTGAGGTCGCGTACGGGGGTGAGGGTGGGAAGCCGGTCCTGTAGCTCGGTGTGGACCAGGGTGTCCTGCGCGGCGACCAGGATGTCGGGGGAGATGTCGACGCCGTAGTAGTGGCCGGGTTCGAGGTGGCGGATGAAGCGCCAGCCGGCGCGCAGATTGCCGCAGCCGATCTCCAGCATGCGGTGCTCGGGGCGCAGCCCGTGCTTCACCAGATAGTCGAACTGCATCGCGCCCAGCGCCAGCCACCGCTCCCGGGTACGTCCGCCGACCGCCGCGTCCGGGTCGGCACGGGTGTCCGAACGCATCACGGCGCGGTAGTAGTCGACATGGTCCGGCCAGCGGTAGCGCAGCCAGGCGTCCCGGGTGGCCCGTACCAGGTGGCGCGGTACGCGCTCGGGGTGACGGAGCGCGTAGGAGACGCGGTGGCCGAGGCTGGCGCGGTTGACGGTGACGTTCTTGGCGGGCATGAATGATCCTTTCGCTGGGGGCGCGGAATGTCTGGTCGCGAGCCCTGAACTCAGCATCCGTGCGGGTGACCGCCGTCTGCTTCGGCGGACCGGCTAACGGCCGGAGGCGGTTCGGGTGACGGCAGGGTCAACCGATCGGATGATGCGGAGCGCGGTGCCCCGTAATAGGACTGGCTGGGAGATGGACGAGGAAGTGAGGGGTACGGCGATGCGGAGAGGCCCGGCGGGGGAGGGCGAATGGGCCGATCCGGACGCCCGGTGGCTCCGGTCGGTCATGGACGGGGCATTCCTCATACTGCTCGGCTCGTCACTGGTCCGCTTTCTGACCCGCGATCACGAGGGCACGCACACCGGATCTGCCATCGCCCTGTTCGCCGCCTTCGGGCTGCTGTACGTGCTCGGGCGGCTCCTGGCCCCCGCGCCACGCCCCGGCGCCCGACCGAGCACACGGCACCTGGCCTGGCTGGGGACGGTGTCGGTGGTCTGGGCCGGTCTGCTCGTCCTCGCCCCGAGCGCCACTTGGTGTGCCATGCCGCTGCTGTTCACCGGACTCCAGACGCTGCCCGTGCGCACCGCCGTGCCACTGGCGGCCGTGCTCACCGTGCTGGTCGTCGCCACCGAGCTGCGGCTCTCCCACGAAGGGCTCAACCCGAATGTGGTGATCGCCCCGCTGGCCATCAGCGCCGTCGCCACCGCCGTCCTGGTCCATCTCCAGCGCCAGGCGGCCCGGCAGCGCGTCCTGATCGACGACCTGGTCCGCACCCGCCGCGATCTGGCCGCCACCGAGCGGCGGGCGGGCATCCTCGCGGAACGGCAGCGGCTGGCGAGCGAGATCCACGACACCCTCGCACAGGGCCTGTCCAGCCAGCAGATGCTGCTCCAGGCCGCCGACCGCACCTGGGCTACGGACCCCGACGCGGCCCGCCGCCATATGCGGGACGCGGCCGGGATCACCTCCCGCAGCCTCGCCGAGGCCCGCCGGTTCGTCCACGACCTGGCCCCCGCCGACCTCGCCGAACGCACCCTCGCCGAGGCGCTGCGGACGCTCGCCGAGCGGGAGTGCGGCGAGGGGCTGACCGTCGGCTTCCGGCTCGACGGTGTGCCGGGCCCGGTGCCGGATCGGGTCGAGGCCGCGCTGCTGCGCATCGCGCAGGGCGCCCTGGCCAACGTACGGGAACACGCCTGGGCGACCCGGGCCGCACTGACCCTGACCTGGCTGGACGACCAGATCTCCCTGGACATCGCCGACAATGGCCGCGGCTTCGACCCCGAGCGCCCCCGGACCCCGGACACCGGCCGGGAGCGGGGCCACGGGCTGCCCGCCATGCGGGTGCGGGCGCGCCAGCTGGGCGGCACGCTCACCGTCGAATCCACCCGGGGAGAGGGCACCGTCGTAACGGCGGCCGTCCCCCTCGCCGGCCCCGCCACCTGACGCCCATGGCCACCTGCCCACGGAGGACCGCCGCACCATGACCGCGACCGACACCACCCCGCCCATCCGGCTGCTGCTGTGCGACGACCACGCCGTGGTGCGCGCCGGTCTGCTCGCGCTGCTGTCCAGCACCGCGGGCATCGAGGTGGTCGGCGAGGCGGGCAGTGGCGAGGAGGCGCTCGCCATGGCCGCGCGCCTACGGCCCGACGTGGTGCTCATGGATCTCCAGCTCGGGGACGGCATGGACGGCGTGGAAGCCACCCGCCGCCTGGCCTCCGGCGCGGCGGCGCCCGGCACCGGTCCGGCGCCGGGGGAATCGGCCCCGCGGGTGCTGGTGCTCACCATGTTCGACACCGACGCGGACATCGCCCGGGCCATCGAGGCGGGCGCCACCGGCTATCTGCTCAAGGCCGAGCGGCCGGAGGAGCTGTTCGCGGCGATACGGAACGCGGCGGCCGGGCGCACCGCGCTGTCGGCGCCGGTCGCCGACCGGCTGATGGCCCAGATGCGCACGCCCCGGCCCACCCTCTCCGAGCGGGAGCGGGACATCCTCCAGCAGCTCGCCCGCGGGCTGGGAAACCGGGAGATCGCACGCGCCCTGTTCATCAGCGAGGCCACGGTGAAGACCCACCTGGGGCGGATCTACGGGAAGCTGGGCGTGGACACCCGGGCGGGCGCGGTCGCCGTTGCCACCGAGCGGCGGCTGCTGGGCTGACCCTTCCCACACCACAGCTGACCCTCCCCGACAACACATCGGATGTTCCGCTCCCGCGCGGGGTGGCGCTCGTCCGGCCCGCCCGGAGGGGCCGCGGCACCCCGCCCCCGACCCGCCGGAGCGCCCGCGACGGGCGCGAAAAGACATCCCAACTATGGCCGCGAGCCCGGGGGCCGATTGCCCCGAAAATAGGGCCGTACGACGCCTTGACACCCCAATACATCGGATGTTCTGATGCCGATGCGTCCTGGTAAAAGGGACCGGCCGAAGGAGTCGCCGTGGGTCGGATCAACGCCTTACCCGGCATCTGACGTTCCCCATCTCATCCCTCACGCCCCGCCCGCCGCCGCGATCGGCGGCCTCTCTCCAGCATCCGCACGAGCGCATCCCGTGCTGCCGGAGTACGTCCATGTGAGCACGAAAAATTGAAGTGGGCACTGCTATGAAAAGACGACTCCTCGTGAGTGCCACCGCGGCGGGCGCCGCACTGGGTCTCACCTTGTCGGGATGCTCCTCCGGCGGTGGCACATCGGGCCAGTCGAAGGACAAGCTCACCTGGTCGATGTGGATCGCCGGCTCGGCGGACAAGGCGGCCTGGCAGAAGGTCGCGAACTCGGTGAAGACGGCCGGTGGCGCGAAGGTCACCATCCAGGGCGCTCCGTTCGAGGACTACTTCACCAAGCTCCGCACCCAGCTCAGCGCGGGAAGCGCGCCGTGCATCGTCAGCATGCAGAGCCTCCGCGCGGCGAACTACACCGACGTCCTCCTGCCGCTCGACTCCCTCGCGAAGAAGCAGGGCGTCGACCTGTCGCAGTTCGACACCACCGCGCTCGACGCACTGAAGGTCGACGGGAAGATCTACGCCCTGCCCTATGACACCGGTCCCATGCTGCTGTTCTACAACAAGGACCTGTTCAAGCAGGTGGGTGCGAAAACACCCGAGCCGGGCTGGACGGTGAAGGAATTCGAGGCCGCCGCGGCGAAGTTCAAGGCCGCGGGGAAGAAGATGCTCGGCTCGGCGATCGGGGACATGAACCTCGAGTCGATGATCCTCGGCTACAACGGGGGCCGCGTCATCAAGGAAGACGGCACGCTCGACCCGTCGGACCCGAAGTTCGCCAAGGGCTTCGACTGGCTCGGATCGCTCGTGAAGAAGGGCTGGGCCACTCAGGCGAGTTCGGACACCTCGGTCGCGTCCAACGACTTCGTGGCCAAGAAGGTCGCCATGTACCCCGACGGCCCCTGGTCGCTCCTCGACCGGAAGGGCAAGGCCAATTTCGACATCGGGATCACGACCATTCCGGTCGGCAAGGCGGGTGCCACTCCGTCCACCTACTCGGCGGGCTCCGGCTTCGGTGTCTCCAAGCAGTGCAAGTACCCCGACCAGGCCTTCCAGGCGGTCAAGACGATGACCAGTCAGAAGGTGCTGAAGGGGCTCGCGGAGCAGGGGCGCGCCTTCCCCGGCCGCACGGCGGCACAGCAGGCGTGGTACGACAACGCGAACATCGCGGGCGTCGAGACCGTCCTGAAGGCGGCGCAGAAGGCGTCGACCCCGCTGCCCGGCAACAAGCAGAGCGACCAGCTCCAGCAGCTCTTCTTCCAGTACGGGATCCAGGCCGTGAACGGTCAGCAGTCGGGCGCGCAGACGATGAAGTCGATCGCGGGACAGCTCCAGAAGTGAGCCGGTCGACCGGGAGGTGCCGTCCGGTGCGGGGTTCCGCCGCACCGGGAGCCGTCGGCACCTCCCGGCCACAGGGAGCGCAGGGAGCGAGAGAGGTCAGGAAATGACGGAATCGGTGTCCCAGCCACCGCCCGCGTCGATGTCCGTTGTTCCACCCGGGGCGGCTGTTCCTCCCGGGGCGGCGTCGGCGGTGCCGGTGACTGGTACGGGTGCCGCCGACGTGGTGGTCGCGGCACGGGAGGGACCGAAACACAGGAAGCCGGGACGGGAGCCCGGGGAGCGGTCGGGAGGGCGGCAGATCGGGCGGCGCTCGTGGTGGGGCGCCGTGTTCGCCACGCCCCACTCGCTCGGGCTGGCGATTTTCACGGTGCTCCCGATCGTCGCCTCCCTCATCGTCAGCTTCATGAACTGGCCGATGCTCGGGGAGCACTCCTGGACCGGCCTCGACAACTACCGCCAGCTCTTCTCGGACCAGACCTTCTGGATCGTGGCGCGGAACACCGTCGAGTACGTGGTCCTCTACGTGCCGCTGAACCTCGTGGTCTCGCTCGGCCTCGCGGCCTGGCTGACGCCGCGGATCAGGCACCGGCACGTCTTCCGGGTGCTGTTCTTCATTCCGACGATCACGCCGCTCGTGGCGAACGTCGTCGTGTGGCGGATGCTCTACCAGCCCGACGGCTTCATCGACGCGACGATGCAGTCGACGATCGGATTGAACGCGCCCAATTTCCTCGCGGACGGCACCTGGGCCATGTTCGCGGTGGTCGCGATGAGTGTCTGGGCGGGTTTCGGCTACAACATGCTGATCTTCTCCGCCGCCCTCGACGCGGTGCCGGACAACCAGTTGGAGGCCGCGCAGATCGACGGCGCGAGCGCGTGGCAGGTCTTCTGGCGCATCAAATTCCCGGCCATTTCCCCGTCGATCTTCTTCGCGACGATGATGACGCTCATCACCTCGTTCCAGGTGTTCACCCAGCCGTTCCTGCTGACCAAGGGCGGCCCGGGGACGGAGACCGAGACGCTCGTGCAGTACATCTACAACACCGGCTTCCAGACCCAGCAGCTCGGGCTCGCCTCGGCGGGCGCCTGGGTGCTCTTCGTGATCATTCTCGGCATCACGGCGGTCCAGTTCCTCGGCCAGAAGCGTTGGGTGCACTATGAGTAGCGACACGCGGCCGATGAAGGTCGCTTCGCGGACACGGCAGGCCATCGGCTACGCGATCCTGTGTCTGATCGCGCTGGCGTTCATGGCACCGCTCATCTACATGGTGGCCACCAGCCTCAAGCCCGAGGCCGACACCTTCACCACGCCGCCGACGCTCTGGGGCTCGGAGTTCCGCTGGCAGAACTACGCCGACGTCTTCAGCTACCTGCCGTTCCAGCGGTTCATCCTGAACGGCGTGTTCGTCGCCGCCGTCGGCACCGCCATCAACGTCATGGTCGCGGCGTTCAGCGGATACGCCTTCTCGCGCCTTCGCTGGCGCGGCAGGAACGTCGTCTTCATCCTCTTCCTGGCGACGCTGATGATCCCGCAGGACGTCCTCATCATCCCGATGTACGTGATGATGCAGAACTTCGGATGGGTGGACACCTTCCAGGCGCTCATCATCCCGTGGGCGTTCACCGCGCTGGGCGCGTTCCTGCTCCGGCAGTTCTTCCTGACCGTGCCGCAGGAGCTCGACGACGCGGCCCGCGCCGACGGGGCGGGGACGGTGCGGACCTTCATCGCCGTGATGCTGCCGCTGGCCCGCCCGACTCTCGCCGTGCTGGCCGTCTTCACGTTCATCAGCTATTGGAACTCCTTCCTGTGGCCCCTGGTCGTCGTCAACGACGTGAACGCCCGCGCGACCATCCCCCTCGGTCTCCAGGCGTTCTTCGGCCAGCAGGGGACCCAGTGGAGCCTCGTCATGGCGGCGTCGGTGATTTCCATGCTGCCGACCGTGATCCTCCTGATACTCCTCCAGAAGCACCTCGTCCGCGGCATCGTCACCAGCGGCCTCGGCGGCCGTTGATCCCCAGTTTTCGGAAAGGAATGCGCTTCGATGTCCATCCCTCCCTGGTTCACCCACGACCGATTCGGCATGTTCATCCACTGGGGGCTCTACGCACTTCCCGCCCGCCACGAGTGGGTGAAGAACCGCGAGCGGATCACGGACGAGGACTACGACCGCTACTTCCGCCACTTCGAACCGGACCTCTACGACCCCCGAGCCTGGGCGCGGGCCGCCAAGCAGGCCGGAATGAAGTACGTGGTGCTCACCACCAAGCACCACGACGGCTTCTGCCTGTGGGACTCGAAGCTGACGGACTACACCTCGATGAAGACGCCGATCGCCAAGGACCTCGTGGCGGAATTCGTCGAGGCCGTGCGCGCCGAGGGGCTCCGCGTCGGCTTCTACCACTCGCTCATCGACTGGCACCACCCCGACTTCGTCATCGACGGCCTCCACCCGCGCCGCGACGACCCGCCGGAGGAGATCGAGCGGCTCAACGAGGGCCGCGACATCGCCCGGTACCGCGCGTACCTGCACGGCCAGGTGGAGGAGCTGCTGACCCACTACGGCCGGATCGACTACCTGTTCTACGACTTCTCGTACAAGCGGGGCCGGCACAGCGAGGTGTTCAACGCCAAGGGGGCCGAGGAGTGGGGCTCCGAAGAACTCCTCGCGCTCACCCGCCGCCTCCAGCCCGAGATCATCGTCAACGACCGGCTCGAGATCCCCGGTGACCTCGTCACGCCGGAGCAGTACCAGCCCGACAAGCCGATGGAGGTCGACGGCGAGCCGGTGGTCTGGGAGGCGTGCCAGACCCTCAACGGCAGCTGGGGCTACGACCGCGACAACCTCAACGTCAAGAGCGTCGAACTCCTGCTCCGGATGCTCATCGACGGCGTCTCGAAGAACGGCAACATGCTGCTCAACGTCGGCCCCACGGGGCGCGGCGAGCTGGACCCGGTCGCCGTGACCACGCTGGAGGGCATCGGGGAGTGGATGTCCCGCCACGCACGCTCGATCTACGGCGCCGGGCCCTCCGCCCACCGCGCCCCGGTCGACGCCCGCTACACCCAGCGCGGAAACCGCCTCTACCTCCACCTCTTCTCCTGGCCCTTCACCCACGTCCACCTCCCCGGCCTGGCAGGCAAGGTCGAGTACGCGCAGTTCCTGCACGACGCGTCCGAGATCCACTACCGCGAGATCGACCCGTCGGCCACGGCCCAGAACACCACGCTCGGCGGCCAGCCCCCCGGGACCCTGACCCTGTCGCTGCCCGTGGTCCGGCCCGAGGTCGCGGTGCCGGTCGTGGAACTCTTCCTGCGGGAGGGCGCCTGACGGTTCCTGGGCGAGCCCGCCGCCCGTCCGGCG
>NZ_RIBZ01000802.1:0-13549 GCF_003721215.1 Streptomyces botrytidirepellens | reverse complement strand
GGGTCAGGCACCGCCTCCCGGCCAGGCACCGCCGCCTCCCGGCCCGCCGGGCCAGGTGCCGCCGCCCGGTCCGCCCGGGCAGTACCCCGGCCAGCAGCCGCAGTTCGGCCAGACGCCGGGTCAGGCCCCGCCCGCCCCGTACGGCCAGCAGCCGCCCGGCCAGCCGTACCCGGGCCAGCAGCCCGGTCAGCCGGCCCCGTACGGCCAGCCCCAGGGCGCCACCGTGCCCCAGGGCATGGCCGCGCCGCAGGGCGGCGGCGCCCCCGGCGTGCAGGCCGCGCTCGCCCAGTACCGCGAGGCGGCCACGGGCCAGCGCTGGACGCCGCAGAACCCGCGGATGATGCGGGTCGACCTCGGCGTCGACGGTCAGCCGGTGCTCGCCCGGCAGGGCAGCATGGTGCTGTACCAGGGCAAGGTCGACTTCAGCTACAAGGGCGCGGGTGTCCGCGGCCGGATCGTCGGCAACGCGACCGGCCAGGAGATGCAGCTGATGCGCTGTAGCGGCCAGGGTCAGGTCTTCCTCGCCGAGAACGCCGCCGAGCTGCACCCGATCGAGCTCCAGGGCGACGCGATCTGCGTCTCCGCCGAGAACGTGCTCGCCTTCGACGAGTCGCTCCAGCACGAGGTGCGCAGGATCGAAGGCCACGGCATCCCGGGCGGCGCGCTGTTCACCATGCAGTTCCAGGGCACCGGCACCGTCATCGTGAAGACCCAGGGCACCCCGGTGGTGCTCCCCGTCACGCCGACGACCTTCGCCGACAGCAACGCCATCGTGGCCTGGTCCGCCGGCGCGCAGGTGATCATCTCCAGCCAGGTGCGGCTGCGCCGCAGCGCCTACCCCGGCCACAGCGGGGAGACCGTGAACCTCCAGTTCCGCGGTGCGCCCGGCAACTTCATCGTCGTCCAGCCCTACGAGGTCTGAGGGAGCCCGTCATGGACCAGCAAATGATCTCGGGCTTCGCAGCCACCCCGGTCGCGGCCCGCATGGAGAACCACGGCAGCAGCATGCTCAAGGTCGCCATGCAGAGCGGCCAGGACCTCTTCGCCCGCACCGGTTCGATGGTGGCGTACGAGGGCTTCGTGCAGTACGAGCCGAACCCGCCCGCGGTGCGCCAGATGGCCTCCCAGTGGCTGACCGGCGAGGGCGCGCCGCTCATGCGGTGCAGCGGCGACGGGCTGCTCTATCTCGCCGACTACGGGGCGAACGTCGTCTGCATCAACCTCAACGGCGATTCGCTGTCGGTCAACGGCACCAATCTGCTCGCCTTCGACGCCCACCTCCAGTGGGGTGTCGAACGGGTCAAGGGCATCGCCAAGTTCGCCGGGCAGGGCCTGTTCAACGTGGGCGTCTCCGGCACCGGATGGGTCGCGCTGACCTCCCGAGGCACCCCGATCGTCGTCGACTGCGGCCGCGGCGAGGACGAGACGTACGTGGACCCGGACGCGCTCGTCGCCTGGTCCAGCGGTCTCAAGGTGAAGGGCAAGCGCAGCTTCAAGGCGTCGTCCCTGATCGGCCGGGGCAGCGGCGAGGCGTACCAGCTCGGCTTCTCCGGGCAGGGCTTCGTCGTCGTACAGCCCAGCGAGGACAGCACCGACCGGCTCCGGGCCCGGGGCTGAGGGGGAGAAGGACACATGCAGAGCCCGCTTTTCGGCTACACCGAGGCCCAGACCGAGGACCGTTACGCGCTCCAGAACCGCAAGATGCTGCGGGTCGCGCTCACCGGCCACGAGGACGTGCTCGCCCGCAAGGGCAGCATGGTCGCCTATCAGGGGCTGATCGAGTTCGACGGCGAGTACCAGACGCCCGGCCAGCGGCGCGCCCGCGCCCGCACCGGCGAGGGCCTGGATCTGATGCGCTGCTCGGGGCAGGGCACGGTCTTCCTCGCCAACCTCGCCCAGCACGTCCATGTGGTGGACGTGGACCACGACGGTCTGACGGTCGACAGCGCGTACGTGCTGGCGCTCGACTCCACGCTGCACTGGGAATCGATCGCGGTGGACAGCCAGTTCGGCATCACCGGCTCCGGCAAGTACAACCTCAACATCTCCGGCCGGGGCAAGGTGGCGCTCATGACCTCGGGCAAGCCGCTGCTGCTCCAGGTGACCCCGGACAAGTACGTCAACGCCGACGCGGACGCGATCGTCGCGTGGTCCAGCTCGCTGCGCGTCCAGATGCAGGCGCAGACGCATTCCTCGGGGGTGTGGCGGCGGCGCGGCAACACCGGAGAGGGCTGGGAGCTGAGCTTCCTCGGCCAGGGTTACGCCCTGGTCCAGCCCAGCGAGCTGCTGCCGCCGCAGAACGCGGTGATCGGCAGCGGCGCGGCCGCCCAGTTCGGCATGGGCCAGCAGGGCGCCCGCGGGCAGAACCAGGGCAACATCTTCAGCAACTGACGGCGCCAACTGACGGCAGCGACCGGCGGCATGGCGCCGCCGGTCCGTGCCCGCGCGCTCCTCAGACCAGCGCGCGGGTACGGGCCACCAGATGGCGCACCGACGCGTCGGCCACGTCCGCCACCTCGTCGTACCCGAACCAGCGCAGGTCCAGCGACTCGTCGCTGATCGCCGCCGTCGCGTCCGGCGGGGCCACCGCCGCGTACTGCACGTCCAGGTGCCAGGCGCACGGCGTGTGGTGCCGGTCGAGCCGCACCGGCCCGCCCGGCAGCAGGGTCAGCCCCGCGATGCCCGACTCCTCGGTGGCCTCCCGCAGCGCCGCGTCCGCCAGCGTGGTGTCCTCCGGCTCGCAATGGCCGCCCATCTGGAGCCACATCCGCAGCTTGCGGTGCAGCGTGAGCAGGACGCGCTCCCGCGGCGGGTCGATCACCAGGGCGCTCGCCGTGAGATGCCCGTCGCCGCACGCCTTCCACATGCCGTCGGGATACGCGGCGAGATGGTCGCCGTACGTCTGCCGCAGCCGCTCCTGGTCGGCGTCGGGCGCGGGCCACTGCTCGAGGACCCGCGCCGCGTCCTTATGAAGGGTATGGGGGCTGTGAAGGCTCACTTCTCGCCGTCGCCCCGCTCGTCGTCCTTACGATCCTCACGGTCGTCACGGTCGTCGGAGCCCTCCGCGCGCTCCTCACCGCCCGCGGCCTCGCCGAGCATCTTGTCCAGCTCGGAGAAGTCCAGCTGCTCGCGGTGGACGAAGCCGTCCGGGTCGTCGAGGTCCTCGGCCGTCGGCAGCATGTCCGGGTGCTCCCACAGCCCGTCGCGGCCGTCCACGCCGCGCGCGTCGGTGAGCGACGCCCACAGCCGCGAGGCGTCCCGCAGCCGGCGCGGCCGCAGCTCCAGGCCGATCAGCGTGGCGAAGGTCTGCTCGGCGGGCCCGCCGCTCGCCCGGCGGCGCCGCAGCGTCTCGCGCAGGGCGTCAGCGGACGGCAGATGGGGCTTGGCGGCGGCGTGCACCACGGCGTCCACCCAGCCCTCGACCAGCGCGAGGGCCGTCTCCAGCCGGGCCAGCGCGGCCTTCTGCTCCGGGGTGTCCTCCGGCTGGAACATGCCCTGCTGGAGCGCTTCCTGAAGCTGCTCGGGGTGGGTCGGGTCGAGCTGGCCGACCGCGTCCTCCAGCTTCGCGGTGTCCACCTTGATGCCCCGGGCGTACCCCTCGACGGCGCCGAACAGATGCGAGCGCAGCCACGGCACGTGCGAGAACAGCCGCTGGTGGGCCGCCTCCCGCAGCGCCAGGTACAGCCGGACCTCGTCCTTGGGGACGCCGAGGCCGGAGCCGAGCGCCGCGATGTTGACCGGCAGCAGCGCGGCCTTGCCCGCCGGGCCCAGCGGGAGCCCGATGTCGGTCGAGCCGACCACCTCACCGGCCAGCACGCCGAGCGCCTGCCCGATCTGGGTGCCGAACATCGCGCCACCCATCGAACGCATCATCCCGAGCAGCGGGCCGGCCATGGCCTGCATCTCCTCGGGCAGCACGTCGCCCATGGCGGAGCCGACGCGCTCGGCGACCGGGTCGACCAGGTCCTTCCACACCGGCAGCGTGGCCTCGACCCACTCGGCGCGGCTCCACGCGACGGCGGTCCCCGAGCCCGAGGGCAGCGACGTGACGCCGTCCAGCCACAGGTCCGCAAGGCGCACGGCCTCCTGGACCGCGGCGCGGTCGGCGGGGCCGACGCTCTCGTCCTTGGTGCCGTCGGCGGTGCCGCGCGCGACGGTCTGCCGCGCGATGTCCTTGGCCATGTCCCAGTTCACCGGGCCGCCCTCGTACGAGAGCATCTGCCCGAGCTGCTGGAAGGCGGCGCCCAGGTCGTTCGGGTTGAGGGAGCCGAACATCGCGGCGAACGGATTGTCCGCGCCGCCTGCTCCGGCCGGGCCGCCCGCCCCGCTACCGAACCCGAAGGGATTCGCGGGGCCCTGCTCGCCGCCCTGGCCGCCCTTCTTCTTACCGTCGTCGCCGTCCTCCGGCTCCTCCGGCGGAAGGCCGAATCCGAATGGGGTGTCACTCACGGGGTTCCTCGGCTCGTTGGGCCACCGGCCACGGACCGGCGGCGGATGCCCGACATCACCACCCAGCCTAGACACCTCGCCGGTTTACGGGCTCAGTGCTTCGCTGATCGCCGAGCTGCGGCAGGATGGGCGTTACCTGGTACGTACGTGTGCACGCGCTGCGTACTGAAGACAACCGCTGGAGACGCCCGGTGAGTTCCCCAGACCGAGAAGTTCGCGCTGCGCGAAACGATACGGCCCGTACCGCACGACGCCCCGTCGTGGCGGTCACCGGTGCCGCCTCGGGCCCCGGCGCCCTGCTCACGCAGCGGCTCGCGGAGTCCGAAGAGATCAAACAGGTGCTGGCCCTCGACGAGCGGCGCGGCGAGGTGAGCGAGGCGCAGTGGCATGTGCTGGACGTGCGCGATCCGGCCATCGCCGAGAAGCTGCGCGGCGCCGACGTCGTCGTGCATCTCGCCGTCGACCTGGACTTGGGCACCGACCCCGCCGCACGCACCGCCTACAACGTGCGCGGCACCCAGACCGTGCTGACCGCGGCCGCGGCCGCCGGGGTGCACCGGGTGGTGCTGTGCACCTCGGCGATGGTCTACGGCGCCCTCGCCGACAACGACGTTCCGCTCGCCGAGGACGCGGAGCTGCGGGCCACCGCCGAGGCCACCGGCGTCGGCGACCTGCTGGAGATCGAGCGGCTGGGGGAGCGCGCGCCCCGGGCGCACCCGGGGCTGAACGTGACCGTCGTGCGCCCCGCCGTCCTGGTCGGCGGCACGGACACCGCGCTCACCCGCTACTTCGAGTCGCCCCGGCTGCTGGTGGTCGCGGGCTCCCGCCCCACCTGGCAGTTCTGCCATATGGAAGACCTGGTCAGCGCGCTGGAGTACGCCGCGCTGGAGAAGGTCGAGGGGGAGCTTGCGGTCGGCTGCGACGGCTGGCTCGAACAGGACGAGGTCGAGGAGCTGTCCGGGATCCGGCGCATGGAGCTGCCGTCGGCGGTCGCCCTCGGCGCCGCGTCCCGGCTGCACCGGCTGGGCCTCACCCCGTCCCCGGCCGGGGACCTCGCGTACACGATGCACCCCTGGGCGGTCAGCGGCAGCCGGCTGCACGCGGCGGGCTGGCGGCCTCGGTGGACCAACGAGGAGGTGCTGGCCGAGCTGCTGGAGGAGGTCGCCGGGCGGCATACAGTCGCCGGGCGGCGGCTGGGCCGCAAGGACGCCACCACGCTGGGCGCGGCGGGCGCGACCGTCGCCCTGGTGGGCACCGCCGCGATCGTGCGCCGTGCCCGCAAGGCGCGCCGCCGCGCCTGAGTCACCTCGCGAATCCGGCGGCCCGACCACGGCGGCCCGCCGGGACAGTCCGCCACCACGGGACGGCATACGGCACGATGGACGACATGGCACACACGTACGATCACCCCGGCGAAGGCGCGGCGGCCGACCCCATCCGCCTGCTCGCGGTCCGCGATACCCCGCTGTCGGTGGACGAGGTGTTCGGGGCGGTCGGCGACGCCGCTGCGGGCGGTACGGCGCTCTTCGTGGGCACCGTGCGTAATCACGACGGGGGTGCCGACGTGGGCGCCCTCGGCTACTCCGCGCATCCCAGCGCCGAGGCCGAGCTGCGCCGGGTGGCCGAGAAGGTCGCGGCGGACTTCCCGGTGCGGGCGCTGGCCGCCGTCCACCGGGTCGGCGATCTGGTGGTCGGCGATCTGGCCGTTGTCGTGGCGGTTTCGTGTCCGCACCGCGCGGAGGCGTTCGCCGCCTGCCGCCGGCTGATCGACGACCTCAAGAGCGAGGTCCCGATCTGGAAGCACCAGACGTTCGCGGACGGGACCGAAGAATGGGTCGGGATCTAGAGGGCACGCGCAGAAGACAGCGCCCGGCGGGGGCCGGCATAACAGTTACGCCATGAAGTCCACTCGGAATGGTGTACTCCACTTGCGTAACCGGCACCCCGCCGTGAGCGTTGACCTCGCGGAGGATTAATCTGCTCATCTGTCAGTCGCGGTGCTTAAGGGGTCGGGAGGCCGCTATGGGAGCGCTTCTCTGGTTGACCATTCCCGTTCTCGCGGCGATAGCCGCCACGCTCTATGCCGGTTGGGCCGCGCGCAACAACCGCAAGAGCGTGGGGGACGTCGAAGAACTGGCCGGATATACACGGTTCCGAGAGGCAATGGAACGCACGCGCACGGATACGGACGCGGCGGCCTGAGGCCCGGCCCCTCGTACGGACGGCCCCGGGAGTGGACTGACGGACGCGTCCCGTACTGTCGTTCCATGCCACGCCGCACCGCGACGATGCTCGCCTCCCTCCTGATGCTGATCGCGCTGCTGTGCGCCGGTGTGCTGATCCCGGTGCCGTACGCGGAGATGTCTCCGGGGCCGACCTACAACACGCTGGGCGAACACAACGGCGAGTGCGTGCTCCAGATCTCCGGCCACAAAGGCTGTGAGACCACCGGGGGCCACCTCAACATGACGACGGTCCGGGTCACCGGCTCCGAATACCGCATGAACCTCGTGGAGGCCGTCTACGGCTGGCTCTCCCACGACAACGTGGTGGTGCCGCACGACACCCTCTACCCGGATGACAAAACTCCGGACGAGGTGAACCAGCAGAATGCGGAGGAATTCAGCCAATCCCAGGAGAGCGCCAAGGTCGCGGCGCTCAGGGCGCTGAACAAGAAGGTCACCTCGCAGGTGATCGTGGGTGCCGTCGTGAAGGGCAGCCCGTCCGAGGGCAAGCTGCACGCGGGCGACGTGATCAAGTCGGTGGACGGAGCCGCGGTGCGCGCGCCCGACGACGTCGCCAAGCTGGTCACCAAGCACAAGCCCGGCGAGAAGGTGACCTTCTCGATCATCCCGGCCAAGCAGGCCGCGGCGGCCGAGAAGAGCGGCAAGCGGCCGACCGGTCAGAAGCAGATGCCGATCACCACCAAGAAGGCCGGTGGCCGGGCCATCGTCGGCATCCAGGCGGGGATCGACTACACCTTCCCGTTCAAGATCGACATCAAGCTGGCCGACGTCGGCGGGCCGAGCGCGGGTCTGATGTTCGCCCTCGGCATCGTGGACCGGGTGTCCAAGGAGGGCGACCTCACCGGCGGGAAGTTCATCGCGGGCACCGGCACCATCGACGACAAGGGCGTCGTGGGCCCGATCGGCGGGATCGAGATGAAGACGATCGGCGCCCGCGAGGCCGGCGCCCGCTTCTTCCTCACCCCCAAGGAGAACTGCGCGGCGGCGGCCAAGGACGTGCCGGACGGCCTGCGGCTGGTGAAGGTGCACACCATCGACGACGCGCTGAAGGCCCTCAAGAAGATCCGCTCGGGGGACACCGCCGGTCTGCCCCGGTGCGCCGCGGGCTGAGCGGCACACACAGCGGCACGCACGACGACACGAGGCGGCCGCCGGACTCCTGGTCCGGCGGCCGCCTCGTGTCATGCCGCCTCGTGCTCTCCGGGTGAGCCCGGGGTCAGTCGGTGGCGAAGGTGGCGGCCAGCGCGTCGGCGAGCCCCGGCACCAGGCCGGACCCGGTCAGCACCTCGGTCGCGGCGTCCTTCTCGCGCAGCCGCAGCGCCGACTCGCGCTCCCCGTCCCGCAGCACGGCGACCGTCATACGGACCTCCTGGCGCTCGGGGTGCTCCGCGACCCAGGACGCCAGCTGGGCGTCGTCCATGTCCTTCGGCACGGAGGACTCGGCGGACGGCGGCAGCATCAGCCGCTCCACGGTCATGGCGCAGCCGATCACGGCGTCGGGCCAGGCGATGGTGGCCAGGAATTCGTCGAGCGGGGCCTGCGAGGGCAGCTCGTCCTGCTCGATGGGGGTGAGGGACGCCGCGGGCTCGTCACCGTCCTCGTCGAGCCCGAGCTGGCCGGCCAGCTCGGGCTCCTGGGCGCGCAGCTGGGCGGTGTCGACGAGGGCGAAGAGCCGGGCGGGCTGATCCCAGCCGAGCCCGGAGGCGTACTCGTCGATTTCCAGGACGGCGCGGGTGAGCGGATTCGCGGCAAGGGGGCCGGTACCGGGGGTTGCGTTGGACATGCTTCATATCGTGCCCTGATCGGACCCGGAATCGGGAACTGAGTAAAGCCTGAGTAAGTTGCATCAGGTGGGCCCTTCTGTCCGGGCCCGTATCGACAACAGCGAACTTCGAGGTGCGCACCTTGGCTTTCCAGATGCCGGACCGCGGCGGAGGCCCGACGGGACCGCGGATCAGAGTCGGCCGACCGTCCCGGCGAGTCCGGACCCTGTTCATGACCTTGGGTGTGCTGGCCGTGCTGGCCATGCTCTTCGTCATGTTCGCGGGGTTTTGGACGGATTGGCTCTGGTATCGCTCGCTTCATTACTCGTCGGTCTTCAGCACCACCCTGCGGACCAAGATCGGGCTGTTCTTCGTCTTCGGGCTGCTGATGTCCGCGGCCGTCGGGGTCAACATCTGGCTGGCGCACCGGCTGCGGCCACCGCTGAGCGCGATGTCGATGGAGCAGCAGAGCCTCGACCGGTACCGGATGGGCATCGCCCCGTTCAAGAAGTGGGTGCTGCTCGCGGTCACCGCGCTGGTCGGGCTGATCGCCGGGGCCTCCGCGGCGGGCCAGTGGCGGCTGTGGCTGCTGTGGATCAACAGTGTGCCCTTCGGCCAGAAGGACGCGGAGTTCCACAAGGACGTGGCGTTCTTCGCCTTCGACCTGCCCTGGTACCGCTTCCTGCTGAGCTTCGGCTTCGCGGCCACGGTGCTCTCCCTGATCGCCGCGGCCCTGGTGCACTACCTCTACGGGGGCCTGCGCGTCACCAGCCCGGGTGCCCGGGCGACCGGCGCGGCCACCGGCCATCTGTCGGTGCTGGTGGGCGTCTTCGTGGCCCTCAAGGCCGTGGCGTACTGGCTGGACCGGTACGGCCTGGCGGTGAAGTCGAGCGACTTCAAGGCGACGGGCAACTGGACCGGTCTGCGCTACGTCGACGCCAACGCGTACCTGCCCGCCAAGACGATCCTCTTCTGCATCGCGGTCATCTGCGCGCTGCTGTTCTTCGCGACGCTGTGGCGGCGCACCTGGCAGCTTCCGGTGATCGGCTTCGGGCTGATGGTGCTGTCGGCGATCCTGATCGGCGGGCTCTACCCGGCGATCGTGCAGAAGTTCCAGGTCGAGCCGAACGAGCAGGCCAAGGAGTCGCCGTACATCAAGAAGAACATCGAGGCCACGCGCAATGCGTACGGCATCGATGAGTCCAAGGTGGCGGACTACACCGGCAAGACCGACGACAAGGCCGGCACCGAGCTGCGCCAGACCGCCGACTCGACGGCCAGCTACCGGCTGATCGACCCGAGCGTGGTCTCGCCGACCTTCCAGCAGCTCCAGCAGAAGCGGAAGTACTACCAGTTCCCGTCGACCCTGGACGTCGACCGCTACAAGGACGCCAACGGCAAGGATCAGGACACCGTCGTCGGTGTGCGCGAGCTGAACCTCGCCGGTGTGCCGAAGCGGAACTGGATCAACGACCACTTCACCTACACCCATGGCTACGGCATGATCGCGGCCAAGGGCACCAGCCCCGACCCCAAGGCGGACCAGCAGGGTGCCCCGGACTTCACCGAGGCCGGGCTGCCCACCACCGGGAATGCCGGCGGCGGCGGGCTGAGCACCTACCGGCAGCAGGTCTACTACGGCGAGAAGACCAATCAGTACTCGATAGTGGGCGGCCCGCAGAAGGAGCTGGACTACGAGGACAACGGGGAGAAGACCACCAGCTACAAGGGCAAGAGCGGGGTCAGCCTCTCCAACCCGGTCAACCGCGCCGCCTACGCGGTGGCGTTCGGCGAGCCGCAGATGCTCTACTCCGGCGCCATCGGCGAGGGTTCGCGGATCCTGTACAACCGCACGCCCAAGGAGCGCGTCGAGAAGGTCGCCCCGTGGCTGACCATCGACGGGGACGCCTACCCGGCGGTGGTCAACGGCCGCATCAAGTGGGTCGTGGACGCGTACACCACCACCAACGGCTATCCGTACGCGTCGCGGACCACCCTCGGCGACAGCACGGCCGACTCGCTGAGCGGCCAGGACCGCTCGGTGGTCGCCCAGCAGAACAAGGTCAACTACATCCGGAACTCGGTGAAGGCGACCGTCGACGCGTACGACGGCTCCGTCGACCTCTACGAGTGGGACACCAAGGACCCGGTTCTCAAGACCTGGAAGAAGGCGTTCCCGGGCACGGTCAAGCCGAAGAGCGCGATCAGCGACCAGCTGAAGGAGCACCTGCGGTATCCGCAGGACCTGTTCAAGGTCCAGCGCGAGCTGCTGACGCGCTACCACGTCACCGACCCGCAGCAGTTCTACAGCGGCAGTGACGCCTGGCAGGTGCCGGACGACCCGACCCGCAAGGACGGCAGCGCGGTCCCGCCGTACTACCTGAGCATGAAGATGCCGGACCAGCAGAAGCAGGCCTTCTCGCTGACGACGACCTTCACCCCCACCGGGCGGCCCACGCTCGGGGCGTTCATGTCCGTCGACGCCGATGCCAAGAGCAAGGACTACGGCACGATAAGGATGCTGAAGGTCACCAATGACGTGCCCGGTCCACAGCAGGTGCAGAGCAAGCTGAACGGCACCCCCGAAGTGGCCGAGTTCGTGCGGAACCTGCGGGGCACCGACTCGGACATCGAGTACGGCAACCTGCTGACGGTGCCGTTCAACGGCGGCTTCCTCTATATCGAGCCGGTGTACGCGCGGGGTGGCAACTCCAACTACCCGCTGCTGAAGAAGGTGGGTGTCTCCTACAACGGCAACGAACCCGCCTTCAAGAACACCCTGCCCGAGGCGCTGGACGCGGTCTTCGGCGAGGACACGTCCGACGGTCAGCAGCCGCCGGACGACAGCACCGGGAAGCCGAGCGCCGACCCCACGGTGCAGGAGGCGCTGAAGGACGCCCAGGAGGCCTGGGAGGACAGCCAGAAGGCGCTGGAGGAGAAGCCGCAGGACTGGGACGCGTACGGCAGGGCCCAGGAGGACCTCAAGGCGGCGCTGGACAAGGCCGCCGAGGCGGAGCAGAAGGCCGCCGAGAAGAAGAGCGGCTCGGGCGCCAAGACGCAGAACGAGCCGCAGGGTCAGGGGGCGTCGAACAAGGGCGGCTGACGCCCGCGACCAGGGGAAATCCCGCGCCGTGGTAGGGTTGTGAACACAACGGCGCGGGGTGGAGCAGCTCGGTAGCTCGCTGGGCTCATAACCCAGAGGTCGCAGGTTCAAATCCTGTCCCCGCTACTGACAGACGAGGCCCGGATCCGCAAGGATCCGGGCCTCGTTGTGCGTCTACTCAACGATTCGGGATACAAGCGTTTGGGTTGTCTCTCTGTGGGCAAGTCGACAAAACGCTGAAGTGACCTCGCTGGCTGCGGTATACCAGGTGTACGGCGGATGCGGGTGATGCCACGATGGAATTTATGGGGGACAGGGTCAGTCTGTTGGAGACAGGGCGTTTTGCGCACACGCATGACGATGCCGAAGAAGAGACACGGCATCGCCGTGCGGCCGACTCCGGGGATACGGCGTCGATGAGCGCCCTCGGCGCGCTGCTGCTGCGCCGCGGCGACCTCGACGGCGCCGAGCCGTATCTGCGGGAGGCCACGGGGGCGGGCGACCGCGCCGCGGCCAACAACCTCGGCGTCCTTCTCCACCAGCGCGGGTACGCCGACGAGGCGGCCGGCTGGTGGCGCATCGCCGCCGTCGCGGGATCCGCCGCGGCCGCGCACGCCCTCGGCCGCCACCACCGCGAGCGCGGCGACGAACCGGCCGCCGAGTACTGGCTGCGCCAGTCCGCCGAATCCGGCCACACCCTGGGCGCGTACGCCCTCGCCGACCTGCTCGAGCACCGCAGCGACATCGGTGCCGAGCGGTGGTTCCGCACGGCCGCCGAGCGCGGCCACCGCGAGGCCGCGTACCGCCTCGCCCGCCTCCTCGACCACAGCGACGACGAGACCGCCGGGGAGCGCGGCCGGAGCGGCGAGAGCGCCGAGCCGGAGGAGGCCGAGCAGTGGTACCGGCAGGCCGCCGCGCGCGGCCACCGGCGCGCCGCGCTCCGCCTCGGCACGCTGCTGGAGAAGCGCGGCGAGACCCAGGAGGCGGGCCGCTGGTACCTGACGTCCGCCAAGGACGGCGAGGCGCGCGCCGCCTGCGCGCTCGGCTTCCTGCTGCGCGACGCGGGCGACACCGACAGCGCCGCGGAGTGGTGGCGCCGTGCCGCCCAGGACGGCGACGGCAACGCGGCCAACGCCCTGGGCGCGCTGCACGCCGACCGCGGCGAGACCCAGACCGCCGAGCGCTGGTACCGGGCCGCCCTGGACGCCGGGGACATCAACGGCGCGTACAACCTCGGCCTGCTCTGCGCCGAGCAGGGCCGTACCGCCCAGGCCGAGCAGTGGTACCGCCGCGCCGCCTACGCCGGGCACCGCGAGGCCGCCAACGCGGTCGCCGTGCTGCTGCTCCAGCGCGGCGACGCGGCGGGCGCCGAGCCGTGGTTCTCCAAGGCGGCCGAGGCGGGCAGCGTGGACGCCGCGTTCAACCTGGGCATCCTGTACGCGGGCCGGGACGAGGAGCGGGCCGCCCGGCAGTGGTACGAGCGGGCCGCGGCCGCCGGGCACACCGAGGCCGCCCTCCAGGTGGGCATCGCCCTGCTGCGGGAGGGCGACCACCAGGCGGCCGAGCGCCATCTGCGGTGCGCCGCGGGTGGCGGCAGCGCCGAGGCCGCGTTCCGGCTGGCGGCGCTGCTGGACCGCTCGGCGGTCGGCGGCGACCCCGCGGCGACCGGCACCGGCTTCGCCGCCGGTTCCGGGACGCGGTTCCCGGTGCCGCCCGAGGACGGGCACGTGCCGGAGTACGAGGAGTGGTACGAGCGGGCCGCCCGCCAGGGCCACCGGCGCGCCCAGGTGCGCGTCGGCATGCTCGCTGCCGCCCGGGGCGAGGTGGTCGAGGCCGCCCGCTGGTACCGGATGGCCGCCGAGGCGGGCAGCAGCAACGGGGCGTTCAACCTGGGGCTGCTGCTGGCCCGCGAGGGCAGCGAGCCGGAGGCCGCCCTGTGGTGGACGCGCGCGGCCGAGGCCGGGCACGGGCGCGCCGCGCTGCGCCTG
>NZ_RIBZ01000803.1:0-13548 GCF_003721215.1 Streptomyces botrytidirepellens | reverse complement strand
GGCCCCCACCGCGTGGGCCGCTCCCTCCGCGCTCCGCCCCCGCTAGACCTTGGCCGCCGCCGAGGAGCCGCTGTCGGCGTCACTGCCGGTGTCCGTCCCGGGCGTCGCCGCGTGTTCGGCCAGCACGCCCGTACGGTGGCGCTGGACGAACCAGTAGTAGGCGAAGCCGCCGAGCGCGACCGTCCCCACGAAGAGGAACGCGCCCCAGCGCAGATACCAGTGGTGCGGGGGAGCCGCGTTGTAGACCGCCTCGCGCGGCCACGCCAGGTTGAGGGTCATGCCCGCGCCCCACAGCACCGCGAGCACATTGACCGGCAGCCCGAACCGCCCCAGCGAGAACCGCCCCTCACCCGCCGGAGTCCACCGCCCCCGCACCCTGGCCACCAGCATCGGCAGCGTGACCAGCAGATACGCCACGTAGATCATGATGATCCCGATGCTGGTCACCACCGAGAAGATCTGCGGCTGACGGATGTTGACGGCCAGCACCCCCAGCGCGAGCAGGCCCACGATCACCGCGGGCAGCACCGGGGTCTTGAACCGCGGGCTCACCCGGGCCATCAGCGACGCGGCGGGCAGGTTGGTGTCCCGGGCCATCGCGAACGCCAGTCGCACGGCCGCCGTGTGCACCGCCAGCGCGCACACCGTCACCGCGATCAGCACGCACCACAGCATCGCCTTGCCGACCGTCGGCCCGAGCACGTCCAGCACCACGTACTGGAGGCCGTCCGTGGTCAGCCCCTCGCCGGTCAGACTCCCGACGCTCATCAGCGCCAGCAGCAGGATCAGCCCGCCCAGCACGAACGAGGCGATGAGCGCGCGCAGGATCGCCCGCGGCGCGTTGCGCGAGGGGTCCAGGGACTCCTCGCCGAGGGACGCCGCCGTGTCGAAGCCGTACATGACGTACGCGGAGGCCAGCGAGGCGGTGAGGAAGGCGCCCAGATAGCCGAGGTTCTGCCCGGAACCGGTGTGCGCGGTCTCCGTGACGACGTCCGGGCCGCGCACCACATGGACGGCGAGGAGGACGATCAGCACGACGGTGGCGATGAGTTCGAGGAACACCCCGGCCGTGTTGATCCGGGCCATCAGCTTCACCCCGAAGGCGTTGACCAGCGTGGTGAAGAGGATGAGCACCGCGGCCAGCAGCACCGCGTTGGTCGCCGTGTCGTACGTACCGGAGCCGTCCCCGATGAACTGGAACGCCGAGGAGATCTGCGGCAGCGTCAGCTGATAGGCGAGGGCGACCGCGGCCAGCGACACGATGGAGGCGACCAGCATCATCCACCCGGCCAGCCAGCCCACGTGCGGGTTGCCCAGCCGCTTCGCCCAGTTGTAGACGGAACCGGCGACCGGATGGCGGGCGGCCAGCTCCGCGAAGCACAGCGCCACCATGAGCTGTCCGGCGAAGACCATGGGCCAGGACCACCAGTAGGCGGGTCCGCCCTGGGCGAAGCCGAAGTAGAAGAGCTGGAAGGTGCCGGTGAGGATGGAGATGTAGCTGATCCCGGCGGCGAAGGTGTGGAAGCTGCCGAGGGTTCTCTTCAGTTCGGGGCGGTAGCCGAACTCGGTGAGTTCGGCGTCATCCTGCGAAGCGGACACGGTGGACACTCCCCTATCGGGCGGGCGGGCCCCGCACGGGTCACGGGCCCCGCGCGGGTCAGGTGAACCAACCCTGGGGCCTGGGGCGGGTGTTGCGCCAGATGTGCTTCGCCTGCCGATATTCGGCGAGCCCGCTCGGCCCCAGTTCCCGCCCCGTCCCGGACTGCTTGAACCCGCCCCACTCCGCCTGCGGAAGCGTCGGATGGAGGTAGTCGTTGATCCATACGGTGCCCAGCCGCAGCCGGGACGCGACCCGCTGCGCCCGCTCCTCGTCGCCGGACCACACCGCCCCCGCGAGCCCGTACACCGTGTCGTTGGCGAGCCGTATCGCCTCCTCCTCCGAGCCGAAACGCTCCACCGTGAGCACCGGCCCGAAGGACTCGTCCGCCAGCACCGACATCCCGCTGTGGCAGGAGTCGAGCACCGTCGGCCGGTAGTAGAAGCCGTCCGCCAGCTCCGGATCGTCCGGGCGGGAGCCGCCGCAGCGCAGCCGGGCGCCCTCCGCGAGCCCGGTGGCCACGTACGCCTCGACCTTGGCCCGGTGCGCGGCCGAGATCAGCGGACCGGCCTGGGCCCGCTCGTCGAACGGCCCGCCGAGCCGGATCCCGCGGGCGCGGCGCACCACCTCCTCCACGAAGGCGTCGTGCACCGGGTCCTCCACCAGCAGCCGGGCCCCCGCCGAGCAGACCTGCCCGGAGTGGTGGAAGACGGCGGTGAGCGCGTAGTCGACGGCCGTGTCGAAGTCCGCGTCCGCGAACACGATGTTGGGGTTCTTGCCGCCCAGTTCCAGAAAGGTCCGCTTGACCGTGTGGGAGGCCGCGGCCATGATGCGGCGCCCGGTCCGCAGGCCCCCGGTGAAGGACACCAGGTCCACATCCGGGTTGTCGGTGAGCGGGGCGCCCGCCTCGGCGCCCGGCCCCAGCACCAGGTTGGCCGTCCCGTCCGGCAGCCCCGCCTCCTCCAGCAGCCGGACCAGCGCGACGGCCGTGGACGGGGTCAGCTCGCTGGGCTTCAGGACGAAGGTGTTGCCCGCGGCGAGCGCGGGCGCCACCTTCCACGCGGCCTGGAGCAGGGGATAGTTCCACGGGGTGATCAGCGCGCAGACCCCGACCGGTTCGTACACGACGCGGCTGACGGCGTCCTCGGTACCGGTGTCCACGACCCGGTCCGCCCCGGTGCGCACCAGCTGCCCGTAGTAGCGGAAGCACGCGATCACATCGTCGACGTCCCGCGCGCTCTCCGCCAGCCGCTTCCCCGTGTCCAGGGACTCCGCGCGGGCCATCGCCGCCTTGTCGCGGGCCAGCAGACCGGCGACCCGCAGCAGCAGATCACCGCGGGCGGCGACCGGGGTGCGCGGCCAGGGGCCGTGGTCGAAGGCCTGCCGGGCGGCGGCCACCGCCTCGGCCGCGTCCTTGCCGCCGCCCTCGTCGACGACCGCCACCAGCGTGCCGTCGGCCGGGCACCTGATCTCCCGGGTGCGTTCGTCGATCGCCCCGGTCCACTGGCCTCCTATGAAGAGGTCCCTCACGGGCATTCCTCCGCTTCCGGGGTCGGGACATGGTCGGTCACCCATCGGTGAAACGCGCCGATGTGGTGTTCGCTGGGCACGAGCACCCCGCCGCGGCGGTACGCGCGCGAGTCCATGGCGGGCTGGGTGCGCTCACAGGCGTCGAAGTCCTGGGTGTTGACCCGGTGGAACAGCTCGACCGACTTCGACAGGTCCCGCTCCGACGCCACCACGTCCGGTACGTACAGCCAGTCACAGCTGACCAGCGTGCGGTCGGCGGCGAGCGGGAACATCCGGTGGAAGATCACATGGTCGGGGACCAGGTTGATGAAGACCTGCGGCTGCACGGTGATCGCGTAGTAGCGGCGGTCCTGTTCGTCGGCGATGCCGGTGATGCGGTCGAAGCCCGCGCTGCCGTCCACCGTGAACCCCTGGGCCTCCTCGGCGAACTCGGCACCGTGCCCCACGAAGTACTGCGCCGCCAGGCCGTCGGCGAACTCCGGCAGCACCTCGGTGAGTTCGGGGTGGATCGTCGCGCAGTGGTAGCACTCCATGAAGTTCTCGACGATCAGCTTCCAGTTGGCCTTGATGTCGTACTCGATCCGGCGGCCCAGCGACAGCCCCGCCACGCCGTACCGCTCCACGGCCTCCGCGTCGCCGAGCCGCTCGGCGACCGCCCCGACGACGGTCTCCTCGAACGACGGCGGCTCGTCGGCCAGGCACACCCAGGCGTAGCCCAGCCATTCGCGCAGCCGCACCGGCAGCAGCCCGCGCTCGGTGCGGTCCACATCGGGCATGCTCTGGAGGTTCGGGGCGGCGGTCAGCCGTCCGTCCAGGTCGTACGTCCAGGCGTGGTACGGGCACTGGAGCGAGCGCCGCACCGTGCCCGACTCCTCGGTGCACAGCCGGGCGCCGCGGTGGCGGCAGATGTTGAGGAACGCGCGCAGCTCACCGGCGCGGTTGCGGGTGATCAGCACGCTCTCGCGGCCCACCTGCACCGTGCGGAACGCCCCCGGCCGGTCCAGGTCGGCGCTGCGCACCGCGCAGAACCACATCGCCTCGAACAGGTGCTCCTGCTCCCGCCGGAAGACCGACGGGGAGGTGTACCAGTGGCCGGGGAGGGTGGTGATCAGGCTGGGGGACGTGGCGGCGGGGGACTCGGGAGCCACGGTCATGGGATTCTCCGTAAGGGGGCGCGACGGCGGTCAGCCGACGGGGGGTCGAAAAGAGTCGATGCGGATGGGGCCGGGACCGGTGCGGCGGCACGAGGGGTCACCGGCGGATGCGTTCCATGCCCGGATCGAAGAGGGGCTCGGCGGCGACGGTCGCGGGGACCTTCTCGCCGAAGTACTCGATGTGGACGGAGGTTCCGGGGACGGCCGCCGCGGCGGGCAGCCAGGCGTAGGCGACGGTGCGGCCGATGGTGTAGCCGTACGCGGCGCTGGTCACATAGCCGGCCGCCACGCCAGCCTCCCCTTCGACGTATACCGGCTCCTTGCCCAGGACGATCGCGGCCGGGTCGTCCAGGGTGAGACAGGCCAGCCTGCGCCGCGCCGTCTCCTCGCCGCGGCCCTCCAGTGCCGCACGCCCCAGGAAGTCGCCCTTGTTCATCCGGACGGCGAAGCCGACGCCCGCCTCGTACGGGTCGTGCTCGGTGGTCATGTCGTGGCCCCAGGCGCGGTAGCCCTTCTCCAGCCGCAGGCTGTTGAAGGCGGAGCGGCCGGCGGCGATCACCCCGTGCCGCTGCCCGGCCTCCCACAGCGTGTCCCACAGCCGCAGGCCGAGATCGGCGCTGGTGTACAGCTCCCAGCCCAGCTCACCGACGTAGCTCAGCCGCATCGCGGTCACCGGGACATGGCCGATGTAGGTCCGCCGGGCCTTGAAGTAGCCGAACGCCTGGTGCGAGAAGTCGTCCGGGGTCAGCGGCTGGACCAGCTCCCGGGCGAGCGGGCCCCACACCCCGACGCAGCAGGTGCCGGGCGTGATGTCGGCGATGTGGACGTCGTCGGGCGCGTGGCGCAGCAGCCAGTCCAGGTCGATGCCGCTGTTCGCGCCCACCTGGAAGCGCCTCTCGCCGAGGCGGGCGACGGTCAGGTCGCTGCGTACGCCCCCGGCCTCGTCCAGCAGCAGGGTGTAGGTGACCGCCCCCGGTTTCTTCGCGAGCTGATTGGTGGTCATGCGCTGGAGGAAGTCCAGGGCGCCGGGGCCGGTGACCTCCAGCCGCTTGAGCGGGGTCATGTCGTACAGCGCGACCCGTTCCCGGGTGGCCCGCGCCTCGGCGGCGGCGATCGGCGACCAGTAGCGGGCCGACCAGGCGTCGCGCTCGGGCACCTCGATCCCCTCGGCGAGCGGGGCGTTGGCCTCGTACCAGTGCGGCCGCTCCCAGCCCGCACCCTCCAGGAAGTACGCGCCCAGCTCCCGCTGGCGCCCGTAGAAGGGGCTGACCCGCAGCGGGCGCGGCCGCTCCATCGGCTGGAGCGGATGGATGACGTCGTACACCTCGGTGAAGCTCTGCGCGCCCCGCTCGGCGATGTAGGCGGGGGAGGTCTGGGCGTCCTCGAAGCGGTACGGATCGCATTCGTGGACGTCCATGGACGGCCGTCCGTCGGTCATCCACTCGGCGACGGCCTTGGCGACGCCCGCGGAGTGGGTCACCCACACCGCCTCGGCCAGCCAGAAGCCGCGCACCTCGCGGGACTCGCCGATGACCGGCATCCCGTCGGGGGTGAAGGAGAAGACCCCGTTGAACCCCTCCTCGACGCGGCTTCCGCCGAGTGCCGGGATCAGCCCGACGCTGTCTTCCCAGCTAAGCGCGAAGTCCTCCTCGGTGAACGGCAGCGAGGACGGCATCACCGGGGCGTCGTCGTAGGCGGGCACGGCGGCCGGGTCGACCGGCATCGGGCGGTGTGCGTAACTGCCGATGCCGATGCGGTCGGTGTGCTCGCGGTAGTACAGGTCGCGGTCCTGGAAGCGCAGCAGCGGCCGGCTCGCCTCGGTGCGCGGGTCGTTCACCCCGGCCAGTTCCGGCAGCGGCGCCGTCTTCGCGTACTGGTGGGCGAGCGGCAGCAGGGGGACGTTGACCCCCGCCATCGCACCGATCAGCGGACCCCAGAACCCGGCGGCCGAGACGACGATGTCGGCGGGGAAGGTGCCCCGGTCGGTGACGACCGCGGTGACCCGGCCGTCTTCCTGCTCGATGCCGGTGACGGTGTGCCGCTCCAGGAAGCGGGCGCCGCGCGCGGTGGCCCGCTCCATCTGGGCGCGGCAGGCGAGCAGCGCGCGGGCCAGCCCGTCGTCCGGGGTGTGGAAGCCGCCCAGGATCTTCTCCGGGTCCAGCAGCGGCCACAGCTCGGCGCACCGGGCGGGGGAGAGCAGTTCGCCCGTGACGCCCCAGGACGCGGCGAGCCCCGCTTTGCGGTGCAGATCGGCCCAGCGCTCCTCGCTGGTGGCGATCTCCAGACCGCCGACCGGGTTGAAGCAGGACAGCCCGTCGACCTCCAGCGCGGAGAACTTCTCCACCGTGTAGACGGCGAACTCGGTGAGGGTCTTGGAGGGGCTGGTCCGGAACACCAGCCCGGGCGCGTGCGAGGTCGAGCCGCCGGGGGCGGGCAGCGGTCCCTGCTCCAGGACCGTGACCCCGGTCCAGCCGCGTTGCGTCAGCTCGTCGGCGAGCGAGCAGCCGACGATCCCGGCGCCGACGATGACGACGCGCTGGTGCCTCTTTTCGGTCCCGGTCATCACAGCACCACCACCGAACGCAGCACCTCGCCGCGCTGCATCTTGGCGAACGCGGGCTCCACCTCGTCCAGCGTGATCGTCTCGCTGACGAACGCGTCCAGGTCGAGCTTGCGGCGGAGGTGGAGGTCGACCAGGACCGGGAAGTCCCGGCTGGGCAGACAGTCGCCGTACCAGGACGCCTTGAGCGCGCCGCCCCTCCCGAACACGTCGATCAGCGGCAGGTCGATCCGCATCTCCGGGTCCGGCACCCCGACCTGCACCAGCGTCCCGGCCAGATCGCGCATGTAGAAGCCCTGCCGGTAGGTCTCGGGACGGCCCACCGCGTCGATGACGATGTCGGCGCCCACGCCCCCGGTCAACTCGCGGACCGCCTCGACCGGGTCCGTACCCCGGGAGTTGACGGTGTCGGTGGCGCCGAAGCGGGTGGCCAGGTCCAGCTTGGCGTCGTCGATGTCCACGGCGATCACCCGGCGCGCCCCGGCCAGCGCGGAGGCGGCGATCGCCGCGTTGCCGACCCCGCCGCAGCCGATGACCGCGACGGTGTCGCCGTTGGACACCCCGCCGGTGTGCACCGCCGCGCCGTAACCGGCCATCACCCCGCAGCCGATCAGCCCCGCCGCCTCGGGCCGGGCCGACGGGTCGATCTTCACCGCCTGCCCCGCCGCGACCAGCGTCTTCTCGGCGAACGCGCCGATGCCCAGCGCCGGGCTCAGCTCGGTGCCGTCGGCGAGGGTCATGGGCTGGGCGGCATTGCGGCTCTCGAAGCAGTACCAGGGGCGGCCGCGGCGGCAGGAGCGGCAACCGCCGCAGGGCGCGCGCCAGGCCAGCACCACGTAGTCGCCGGGGGCCAGCCCGGTGACCCCCGGGCCCACCGACTCGACGATTCCGGCCGCCTCATGACCCAGCAGGTACGGGAATTCCTCGCCGATCGCACCGTCCCGGTAGTGCAGATCGGTGTGGCACACCCCGCACGCCTGCACTCCCACCAGCACCTCGCCGGGTCCGGGATCGGGCACGAGGGCCGGCAGCACCTCCACGGGTGCGCCCCTTTTCAGCGCGACGACGGCGCGGACTTCTTGCGGCATGGCTCACTCCTCTGTTCTCCTGCGCTGGCAGGGACCGGTGCGTGGGAGCTGGCACGAGCTGGCATGAGGTGTTCGGAAGAAGCGGGGAAGCCAAGCCGGTTGAAACGGCCGCTGGTTACCCCCCAGTTGCGTAATGCGCGGCGTGTTGCGCGATGAGGGACATCCTGAAAGCCGTCTCCACGGCGCGTCAAGAGGTTCGCGTAAACCGTCCGTAAACCAGCGCTGACCCCGGGTTTCCCGCCCAGCGCACGACGAAGGGGCCGGATCGGATCCGGCCCCTTCGGGTGGTTGATGGACGGAATTCGGTCAGCCGGGGAAGCCCATGCGGCGGGACAGCTCCTCGGCGGTCTTCATGGCGTGCTCGGCGAGATCCAGCAGCTGGCTCTGGGCCATCCGGTACACCGGACCCGAGACGCCGATCGCCCCGATCACCGCGCCGTCGTGGCCGCGCACCGGGGCGGCGACCGCGTTCAGCCCGATCTCGAGTTCCTCGCACGAGTAGGCGAAGCCGCGCTCGGCGGCGGTCTCCAGCTGCTGCCGCAGCTCCGCCGAGGTGGTGATGGTGTGCTCGGTGAACCGCGGCAGCTTCCGCGTCACCAGCCGCTCCCGCCGCTCGCCGCTCAGGTGGGCCAGCAGCATCTTGCCGCTGGCGGTCGCGTGCAGGGCGGTGCGCCGCCCCAGCCAGTTGTAGGCCGTCACCGCGGCGGCCCCGCGGGCCTGCATGATGTTGACCGCCGCGTCGCCGTCCAGCACCGCGATGTTGGCCGTCTCGCCGGTCTCGTCGGCCAGCGCCCGGCACACCGGGGCGCCCTCCTGTGAGATGTCGAGCCGGATGGCGGCCGCGCCCGCCAGTCTCAGCACCCCGGCGCCCAGGTAGTACTTCCCGCGGTCGCGTTCCTGGTCGACCAGGCCGCGGTTCTCCAGCACGCCCAGCAGCCGGAACGCGGTGGACTTGTGCACGCCCAGCTCATCGGCGATCTCGGTCACTCCGGCCTCGCCGAGTTTGGCGAGGATCTCCAGAACGCTGACCGCTCTGTCCACCGACTGCACTGACCCGGCGGCCCCCCGCTTGTCCTCGGCCCGGTCCTCGGTCGTGTTCGTCATGGGTCTGATCTCACCATCCGGCGGCTCCGAGTGGGGCCTCTCGACGGGCAACTCTTGACGGCTGCCCTCCTCATCTGGATTCTGTTGCGCATCGCGCATTTCGATGCGCCATTAACAACGCATGGTACCGATCAACGTGAGGGGGGCCAATGATTCCCGTCTGCCGTATCCAAGATCTGCCGGAAGGCGAGTCGGTGCGCATCGAGGCCGGCGACAGCCACGCAGCCATCGCCGTGTTCCACACCGAGGGCGCGTTCTACGCCGTCGACGACACATGCAGCCACCAGGACGCCTCCCTCTCCGAAGGCTGGCTCGAAGGCTGCTACGTCGAATGCCCGCTGCACGCCGCCCTGTTCGACCTGCGCTCCGGCATGCCCACCTGTCTGCCCGCCCGTAAGCCGGTACGGACGCATGCGGTCACGGTGGTCGACGGAATGCTCTATGTCCACCCCCTGGTGCCCGCGGCCCAGGAAGAAGCCGTCGCATGATGCGGACGGTGACCGTCGTCGGGGCCTCGCTCGCGGGGCTGCACGCGGCGCGGGGCCTGCGCGACCAGGGCTACGACGGGCGGTTGGTGATCGTCGGCGAGGAGCGCCACCGCCCGTACGACCGCCCTCCGCTGTCCAAGGAGTTTTTGACCGGCGAGGACGAGCCCGACGGCGGCCTCGGCCCGCTCGCCCTCACCGACCCCGAGGACGAGGCCGAACTGGACGCCGAGTGGCTGCTCGGCGTCCGGGCCGACCGGCTCGACCCCGCGTCCGGCACGGTCGGGCTGGCCGACGGCCGCACCCTGCGCACCGACGGCGTCGTCATCGCCACCGGGGCCGCGCCCCGGACGCTGCGCGCCACCGCCCTGCCCGGGGTGCACACCCTGCGCACCCTCGACGACGCCCGCCGCCTCCGCGCCGAGCTGCGCGCGGGGGCGGCCCGGGTGGTCGTCATCGGCGCCGGATTCATCGGCGCCGAGGTCGCCTCCTCCTGCGCCGCCCTCGGGCTGGACGTCACCGTGGTGGAGGCCGCGCCGCTGCCGCTCGTCCCGCAACTGGGGGAGCGCATGGCCCGGGTGTGCGCCTCTCTGCACGCCGCGCACGGCGTGACCCTGCTGTGCGGCACGGGGGTCGCCACCCTGCGCGGCACCGATCGCGTCACCGGCGTCGAGCTCGCCGACGGCCGGGTGCTGCCCGCCGATGTGGTGGTCGTCGGCGTCGGGGTGCGCCCGGTCACCGGCTGGCTGGAAGGCTCCGGGCTGGCCCTGGACGACGGGGTGCTGTGCGACGAGGGCTGCGCCACCGCGCTGCCGGGCGTCGTCGCCGTCGGCGACGTGGCCCGCCTCGCCCGGCCCGGTACGGGAGGCACCGTACGGGCCGAGCACTGGACCAGCGCCGCGGAACAGGGCGCGGTCGCCGCCCGCAACCTGCTCGCCGGGGCCACCGTCGAGCCCTTCGGGGCGCTGCCCTACTTCTGGTCCGACCAGTACGGCGCGCGCATCCAGTTCGCCGGGCGGCGCGAGCCGGGCGACACCGTCCGGATCGAAGAGGGCGATCCCGATGAGGGTGCGGGCGCGGGCGCGGCCGGTGGCTTCCTCGCCGTCTACGAACGCGACGCGATCCCCACCGCCGTCCTCGCCGTCAACCGGCCCAAACCCTTCACACGGCTGCGCCGCGAGCTCGCCCGCGGTCCCCGGCTCGCCGTGCGCTGACCGCCTCCTTACGGGCCCGCCGGCGCTGCCGGCGCATCTCCCGCGCCGTGCTGCTGGGCCGGGAGACCACCCCGTACCGCTGGTTCCACACCTGCCGGGTCACCCATACGTCCAGCACCCCCCAGGTCGCCACCACCGTGCTCGCCACCGCGGTGAGCACGGCGGGGAAGGCGAACCACGAACCGGCGAACGTGCACAGCACCGCCACCATCGCCAGCACCAGCGTCACCGCCACGATGATGACCGCCCGGACCGCCGAGGTGCGCACCGGTTCGGGCAGCCGCCGCCTGCGGGCGGGCTCCTCGGTCCATAGCTGCCGGGCCTTTGGTGCCGGGATGTCGCGATCCTTGTCCATGGTGTCCATGACGTTCCCACCCCTTTCGGCGCTGCCCCGGTCCGGTCGGTCACACATGGCGGGACTTGGGTCGTATGCACCCCTAGTGTGCCTTGTTGGATCACGAATGGCAGCGATCGGCGGTTCCCGTGGGGAGAGGAAAATCGGCCATCGGTGTCCGGCCCTGCGCACACCGTGACCGGCCGTCGGTGTGCCATGCCACGGGGGTTAAGTCCGATAATCATCGGACAACTGGTGATCATCGAATGTGGAGAGTTCCCGTAAGCGGTCGGACAAGCCTTCGGGATGACCAGGCCTCAGTAGTAGGCTCGCGCCGCTCGTTGTCGGAGAACATCAGTCACCGCCCCGGTCCACGGGGACGACGTTGGGGAGGCCATGCGCTTTCGCGGGAAGTCCATCCGCAGGAAGATCGTGGCGCTGTTGCTCGTGCCGCTTGTCTCGCTGACGGCGATCTGGGCCTTCGCGACAGTGATCACCGGCCGGGAGGCGCTGCAACTGCTCGACGCCTCCGCCATCATCGACAAGGCCGGTCAGCCCGCCGAGGACGCCGTGAACGCCGTCCAGCAGGAGCGCCGGCAGACCCTGATCCTGCTCGCGGACCCACGCCAGTCCGACGCGCTGCCCCTGCTCCACACCCAGCAGCGCAAGACCGACGAGGCCATCGCACGGTTGCGTGACGCCCAGTCGGACAGCACCGTGAACGACCGGATGAACAGCGAATCCGAGGGCCTGCTCGATGACGTCCTCAAGGCATCCGAAGGCCTCGACAGTCTGCGCCGGAAGGTCGAGGACAACGGTACCTCGCGGACCGCTGCCTATGAGTATTACAACAAACTCGTCGACCTCTGTTACGCCTTCCGCAGTTCGCTGCACGCCGTACCCGACACCGACCTGGACAAACAGGGCCGCGCGCTGGTCGCCATGATCCGCGCCCGGGAGGCCCTGTCCCGTGAGGACGCCCTGTACGTCTCCGCGCTGACGGCACGGAAGCTGACGCTCGCCGACCTCAAGTCGATGTCCGACCTCATCGCCGAGCGCACCCTGCTCTACAACACCAACCTGCCGATCCTGCCCGCCTCGGAGCAGAAGGTCTTCGCCGACTACCGGCGCACCAACGCCGCCCCCGCGGCCCTGCGCATCGCCGAGGGCAAGATCCTGGCCACCATGGAGCCGAGCCAGGCGATCGGCGCCCTGGACCGGGAGCACTGGGAGAACGCGGCCGGGCCCGTCCTCAACGACTACGACCGGCTGGGCGACGAGGCCACCGACCGCCTCCAGAAGCGCATCGACCCGGTGGCCAACAGCGTCCTGCTCAAGGCGGGCGCCGCCGCCGTCCTCGGCCTCCTCGCCTTCGTCCTCTCGGTCTTCGTCTCCGTCCGCATCGGCCGCGGCCTGGTCCGCGACCTGTCCCGGCTGCGCAACGACGCCCAGGAGGCGTCCAGCGTCCGGCTGCCGAGCGTCATGCGCCGCCTCGGCGCGGGCGAACACGTCGACGTCGAGCGGGAGGTGCCCCGCCTCCAGCACGGCCCCGATGAGATGGGCCAGGTGGGCCACGCCCTCAACACCCTCCAGCGGGCCGCCGTCGAGGCCGCCGTCAAACAGGCCGAACTGCGCCAAGGCGTCTCCGACGTCTTCGTCAACCTCGCCCGCCGCAGCCAGGTGCTGCTGCACCGCCAGCTGACCCTGCTCGACGCGATGGAGCGGCGCACCGAGGACACCGACGAACTCGCCGACCTGTTCCGGCTGGACCACATGACCACCCGCATGCGGCGGCACGCCGAGGGCCTGGTCATCCTCTCCGGCGCGGCCCCCTCCCGGCAGTGGCGCAAACCCATCCAGCTGATGGACGTCGTGCGCGCCGCCGTCGCCGAGGTCGAGGACTACGAGCGGATCGAGATCCGCAGGCTGCCCCGGATCGCGGTGAACGGCCCCGCGGTCGGCGACCTCACCCACCTCATCGCCGAACTCCTGGAGAACGCTACCGTCTTCTCCCCGCCGCACACCGCCGTCCAGGTGCACGGGGAGCGGGTCGCCAAGGGGTTCACGCTGGAGATCCACGACCGGGGGCTCGGCATGACGCCCGACGCCCTGACGGAGGCCAACCTCCGGCTCGCCGAGACTCCCGAGTTCGAGCTGTCCGACACCGACCGGCTCGGCCTGTTCGTGGTCAGCCGGCTCGCCCAGCGGCAGGGCGTACGGGTCTCGCTCCAGCCCTCCGCGTACGGCGGCACCACCGCCGTCGTGCTGATCCCGGCCGCCCTGCTCACCGAGTCCGGCCCGGACGGCCCGGGTGTGGACGACCCCGGCTCGGACGCCGACACCGGCCGTCAACGGACGCGGCAGCGCGGCGGCGCCCTGCCCGAGCAGCGCAGGCCCCGCGGCCCGTCCCCGTCCGTGGTGAGCGCGCCCGCCGCCGAACAGCACCAGCAGGCGCCCGACAGCCGGTCCGGCGCCCGCGAGG
>NZ_RIBZ01000799.1:0-13482 GCF_003721215.1 Streptomyces botrytidirepellens | reverse complement strand
TGGCGCGGGCGGCGGGCCCACGCCCGGGCGGCGCGGGCCCGGGCGGAGGGGTGAGTCAGTCGGTGGCGAGGCCGTGGACGATGTCCGCGGTCGCCGGGTACAGCTCGCGGTAGCGCGCGTACAGCTCGTCGTAGCGCGCCGCGGTGGCCGGGTCGGGGCGCACCTGGACGGCGGGCGGATTCCACCGCGCGATGGAGGCGTCCCCGACGGCCGACGCGGCGAGGAACGCCGAACCGAGGCTCGCGCCGATGGTGTGCGTGGGGACGTCCTGGATCAGCCCGGTGATGTCGGAGACGATCTGCGTCCACAGATGCCCCTGGGCGCCACCACCCACGGCCACCACCCGGTCGATGCGGCCCCCGGCGGCACGGATCGCCTCCACGTTGTGGCGGACGCCGAAACCGGTGGCCTCCAGCGCGGCGCGGTAGAGATCGCCGCGGGTGTGGGCGAGGGTGAGGCCCGCGAGGACCCCACGGGCCGCGGGGTCGGCGACGGGCGTGCGTTCCCCGTCGAAGTACGGCAGCATCAGCAGCCCGCGCGCCCCCGGGCCCGAGGTCTCCGCCTCGGCCAGCAGTTCGGGGACGGACGGGTCCCCGAACAGCGAGCGCAGCCAGTCGGTGATGGCGCCCGAGGACGCCATGCCACCGGCCAGGTTGCGGGTGCCGGGCAGCGCCCCGACCGTGCCCCACAGGGCGGGGAAGGTGACGCGCTCCTCGACCGTGTTGATCAGGAACATGGTCGAGCCGTACATCAGCATCAGATCACCGGCGTTGTGCGCGTCACCGCTGATCGCCTCCGCCCAGGCGTCGATGGTGCCGACTGTCACCGGGGTGCCCGCCGTCAGCCCCGTCGCCTCCGCCGCCCGCGGTGACACCCGGCCCGCCACGTCCCCGGACCAGGCGAGCCGGGGCAGTTCGATCCGCCCGGCCAGCCCGTCCGACCAGGGGCGGTACCAGTCGAGGGCGCCGGTGTCGTAGAGCGGGGTGCACTGGCTGGCCGAGTGGTGGTCCAGTACGTACTCCCCGGTGAGCCGGTGCACCAGCCAGGAGCTGGGCATGAACAGCCGCCGGGCGCGGGCGAAGACACCGGGTTCGTGCCGGGCGAGCCAGGCGAGCTTGGGGCCGACGGCCTGGGTGGAGAGCACCGAGCCGCAGCGGCGCAGGATCTCCTCGCGGCCCAGCTCGGCCTCCAGCTCGCCGATCTGCTCGGTGGCGCGGGTGTCGATCCCGTACAGCACGGCCGGGCGCAACGGCACACCGTCCTCGTCCGTGACCGCGACACACGGCCCCATCCCGCTGACGCCGACCGCCTCCACGGTCACGTCGGCGGACCCGAGCAGATCCCTCACCAGCGTGGTGAACTCCCGCCACCACACCTCCGGGTCCATCTCCACCCAGCCCGGGTGCGGCCGGTCGACGGAGTGCCGTACGACGGACTGGGCGAGGACCGTGCCGTCCGGCGACACCAGCACGCCCTTGGAGCTGGAGGTCCCGATGTCCACGCCCGCCACGGCGCGCTGCGGGGTGCTGTGCGACGTCATCGCGTTCGGCGACGTCATCACCCGGCCTCGATCGCCACGTCGCCGCACAGGTGCACGGACACCCCCAGCCGTTCGAAGGCCGCCGCCTTCACGGCCAGCGCGCGGTCGGCCGTGGCGGCGTCGGGCGCGTACACCACCTGGATGTGGTTGGCCTTGTGACGGGCCATGAACTGGTCGCGGCTCACCCCGTCCAGGACCGCGTGCATGACCGGCCACTCCGGGTTGGTGGCCTGGCGGCGTCGCCGCGTCTCCTCCTCGGGCAGCTCCACCGCCCGGCCCCGGCCGATGTCCAGGTGCAGCGCGCCGTCCGCGATGTACAGCCGGGACCAGACGATCTCGCCGGGCCGGGACACCCCGGACAGGGTGCCGCCACCGGCCGGGAAGTACACCGGGTTCTGCCGCAGGGAGACGGCCTCGGCGTAGCCCCCGGCGAGGTGGGACGCCGGGATGGAGCCGGAGATCTCGAAGACCCAGACGAACCGGCCGTCGTACTCCTCGCCCCAGCGGACGTCGTGCAGGGTGGTGGCCGGGTCGAGGCCCATCGCCGTCCAGATGCGGTTGCTGAGCAGCGCGTCCACCGCCACGCCCTCGTCCACCTCGTTGAAGTGGGGGAGGGGGCGGTCCTCCCACAGCACCCGGGAGCCGTCGCGGCTGCGCACGGGGGGACGCTCGGCGTTGTTCAGCAGCCCCTCGGCGAGGTCGGAGGCGGCCACCAGGTCCTTCAGGCCCTGCTGGTACTGGATGCCGACCGCGTCCAGCCCGAAGTCGTCGCTGATGCGCAGCGCGGCGATGTACATCGCGAACTGCTGGCGCAGCTGTTCGTCGGTCAGCTCGGTGGCCTCGTCCGTACCGGTCTCGAAGCGCATGCCGCGCTCGGTGAGCCACGCGCGCACCGCGGTGGTCTCCGCCTCCGGCACCGTGGCCATCTCGGCGAACAGCGCGCTCTGCGACAGGCGCTCCTTGTAGATGCCGAGGGGGTTGAGGAGTTCGTCGTCGATGATGGCGTTGTACATGCCCATGCAGCCCTCGTCGAAGACCCCGATGATGGCCTTGTCCGCCATCAGCTGGTCGGCGACCGCATGCCCCAGCTCGCGTTCGGGCGTGGCCGGAAGCGGCGGCAACGGCCGTACGTGCGAGGCGTCCTGGGGAACGGCGCCGGTGTCCACCCAGCTCCGCAGCCCCTCCAGGAACCAGTCGTCGGTGAAGTCCACGCTCCACAGCGTGGAGTACTCGATGCCCATCTTGGTCAGGCCCGCGTTCACCCCGAGCAGCCCGACCAGGCCCGGCCAGGTGCCGTCGAAGTTGGCCACGGTCAGGATCGGGCCGCGGTGGGTGCGCAGCCCGGCCAGCACGTGGTGGCTGTACTGCCACACCGCCTCGGCGACCACCAGGGGCGCGTCGGACGGGATCGAGCGGAAGACGGTCAGCCCCATGCGCTGGCTGTCGATGAAGCCATGGCCCTTGACCGGATCCACCTCGTGCGCCCGGCGCACCGTCCAGCCGAGCTTCCCGAAGGCATCGCCCAGCGCGGTTTCCATCGCCTCCTGGACCGGCCACCCCGCGGCATTGGCGGAGGGGCGCAGATCGCCGCTGGCCACCAGCCAGACCGTAGCGGGCTCCACGGTCGGCCTCGGTGTGCTGACCGGCACGGTGTACGGCATGGCGCCACCCATTCCCTGCGTCGTCGACGGGCACCCGTGACGGCCGCCGCGGGTGCCCGCAGGCTCTCAGAAATCGATTTCTCGGGCAAGGGTCGGGCAAGGGTCGGGGAAGGAGTCAGGGCAGGGGCCGGTGAGGTTCCGGCTCCGGTGGTGATGCCGCGGCGGGAGGTGGCTACCGTGGGTGAGGTGACACCGACGCCGACGATCAAAACCGTTGCCGAGGCGGCGGGGGTTTCCCCGGCCTCCGTATCCCGGGCGCTCAACGGCAATCCGACCATCGCGCCGGAGATCGTCGAGCGGGTGATGCGGGCCGCCGACGCGGTGGGATACCGGCCGAACGGGATCGCCAGGAGCCTGCGCACCCGCACCACCAAGGTCATCGCGCTGCTCATCCCCGACATCGGCAACCCGTTCTTCACCGCGGTCGCGCGCGGCGTCACGGACGCCGCCGAGGCGGAGGGCTATACCGTCCTGCTCTGCAACACCGACGAGGACCCCGAGAAGGAACGCCGCCACCTCGCCGTGGCCGAGCAGGCCCGGGTGGCCGGGGTCGTGCTGTCCCCGCAGGGCCGGGACACCGACATCTCACGGCTGCGGCAGAGCCGGATCCCGGTCGTGGTGATCGACCGCCCGCTGCGCGAGAAGACCGACGCCATCGTGGTGCCCTCCTTCGTGGGCGCCCGGGACGCCACCCGCCATCTCATCGAGCAGGGCTGGTCGCGCCCGGCCTGTATCACCGGCCCCGCGTCCGCCGACACCGCCCGGGCCCGGCTGCGCGGCTACCGCGCGGCCATCCGGGAGCACGACGGCATGCCGGAGATCGTCGCGCACGCCGACTTCCGGCAGGACGGTGCGACGCTCGCCGCCCGTGAGCTGCTGGCCCGGGCCGATCCGCCCGACGCGTTCTTCGTCGCCAACGCCCCGATGGCGCTCGGCACCCTGGCCGCGCTCGCCGAACGGGGCCTGCGCGTCGGCTCGGACGTCGGCTTCGTCTCCTTCGACGACGCCCCCTGGGCCCCGTACATGACGCCGCCCATCTCGGTCGTCGCCCAGCCCGCCCATCCGCTCGGGGAACGCTCGGCGCGGCTGCTGCTGGAGTCGCTCCGCGCCCCCGTGGAGCGGCGCCCGCGCCGCATCACGCTCTCGCCCACCCTCATCGTCCGTGCCAGCTCGCTGCGACCGCGGTGGGGATGACCCGCGGGGGTGAGCCGCGGGCTCAGGGCGTGGGGATCCCGGCCGGACGGGCCGGGCGGCCGAGCCGGACCGGAACGCCCGGCGAGTACAGCACGCTGACGGGATCCCCGGCCGGGGCGGGCAGCCCGGCCGCCGCGACGAGGTCCTCTTCGCAGGAGACGAGCCGCGCCCGGTGGAGCGGCCACCGGGGGTGATGGTTCGGCAGATAGGCCACCCCGCCGAAGAAGACGTTGTGCATGCCCCACCGGGCGGTCAGGAAGTGTTCCAGCGCGGTCGGCTCCTCGACGCGTTCCCCGGGCCGCAGGGTGATCCGGCAGCGCGCCCCGCGCGGCCCCGGCCACCGCCGTGAGCTGCTGTACGTGAGGGTGTCGCCCTCGGCGCGGACGGCCATCTTCGACCACACGTAGGGCAGCCGGAAGACGCCCCGCCCCATGATCACCGGCACGAGCCGGGAGGCGTCCAGCGAGCGGAACGCCACCCCGCGCCGCCCGTGCGCGTCCACCGTGTACAGCCGCACATTGGTCTCCGGAAACGTGCCGAAGTACGGGATCCCGGGCAGCCGCAGCCATCCCACCCGATGCATCCGGAACGCCACCAGACCCACATAGGTGGCCCCGTCGAACGTGTCCGGCACGGTCCCGGCCGGGAGCAGCCCCGCCACCTCGGACGGGTCCATGGCCCAGTGGAGGAAGGCGAGGTCCAGCCACCCCTGGGTGAGCAGCGGGTCGGGTATGGACGCGGGGGCGTCCGGGGTGACGGGCTCGGGAGTCGTGGGCGTGAACGTCACGGTCGCCAGCATCGCAGACCGCCCGGCACGCCGACGCGCCGCCCGCGTACCGGAACAACTACTAGGGAAATTCGCAGTTTTGGTACGGACCAAAGCGAGCAGGCGCGCCGGGTACGGGCCGAGAAGGGCCCATCACGTCAAGGAGGTGTCCGTATGGCATTACGGACGACACCCAGCAGGCTCGCCGGGGCCACCGTCGCCGCCGTCACGGGGCTGCTGTGCGGCCCGTGGGCGCAGACCGCCTCGGCCGCCGCGCCCGACGCGTCCTCCGCCGCGCGCCACTGCGTGGTCGACGCGCGCACCGGCCAGCAGAGCTGCTTCGGTACGTTCACCGAGGCGGTCGGGAGCGCCACCGGCGGCCGGATCACCGACGCCCCCGCCACCCCGCAGGCGGCCGCCGCCTCGAAGTCCTTCCGGACCGAGGCGGCGGAGGCCGACGTGGGCGCGCAGGGGGACGTCATCCAGGGGACGTTCTTCGACGAAAAGGGCTTCACCGGCGCCTCGCTCACCATCACCGGACCCGAGCTGTGCGAGAAGGACGGCTGGGTCAACTGGCAGTTCGACCTCGGTGACGACTGGAAGAACCGCATCTCCTCGGTACAGCCGTGGGGCAACTGCGCCATCTGGCTCTACCCGGAGCCGAACCTCGGCGGCGACCGTGACGGGCCGTTCGACGAGAACACCGACGACGTGGGTCAGGCGCTGAACGACCGCACCCAGTCGATCGGCTTCAGCTGATCCCCCTTCCGCCGCGGTCCGCACGGACCGTGGAATTCCCCCCACAGAAAGCATTCGACATGATCCGTATCCGCACGTCCCGGACCCGTAGCGCCGTCTTACTGGCGGCGCTGGTCACCGTGGGCGGCATGGCCCTCGCCGCGCCCGCGCAGGCCGAGGAGACCCCCACCAACCGCGAGCTGCTCGACAAGTGCGACAACGGCACCGACTCCTGCGTCTTCCACCCCGAGGGCGCGCCCACGGACACCGTGGGGGAGTCGCACCAGGTCGGCGACAGCGCCTACAACTGCACCCAGGACCTCCAGCGCTCCAGCATCGCCTGGGCCGACACGACCGGGGAGACCAACAGCCTCGGGGTCTCGCTCAGCGCCGAGTACGGCTTCTCGGAGGTCTTCAAGGTGAGCGTCGAGACGTCGTACGGGCACACCTGGGAGAGCTCCCACACCGAGACCGACACCACCAACGTGGACGTCCGCCCCGGTGAGGTGGGCTGGGTCACCCGCGCGCCCCAGATGCAGCGCGTGAAGGGCACGTACGAACTGCACTTCGAGGACAAGTTCTACGGCCACTACATCTGGTACGTGCCGTTCGACGCGACCGGCCCCAAGCCGGACGCGCCCAGCACCAAGACCCAGCACACCCGTCCCATGACGGACCAGGAGAAGGCCGAGCACTGCGGCTAGCCGGTGCTCCCCGGGCTCGTGGCCACCCCCGGGCCCGGGGTCAGGTCCGGTTCGCCGGCGCGCTGGGCGGGCAGCGGCACCTGACCCGGCTGGTGGAGGACGACGGTACGCATCGGCAGCGGGATCTCGATGCCCTCGGCCTGGTAGCGCCGGTGCAGCCGCTTCATGAACTCATGCTTGATCAGGTACTGGTCGCTGAACTCCAGCGCCCCCAGGAAGACCGAGAAGTCGATGCCGGACTCGCCGAAGGTGTGAAAGCGGATACTCGGCTCGAAATCGACCACGCCGCCCGAGACATCGGCCATCACCTTCGCGCCCACCTCGGTCGTCACCCGCTCGACATGTTCGAGATCACTGCGGTAGCCGACCCGCACCTGCACCATCACCGACATCTCCTGTCCCGGCTGGTGGTAGTTGGTGGTGATGGTGCCGGCCAGCTTGGCGTTGGGGATGATGACGAGGTTGTCGGACAGCTGACGGATCGTGGTGTTACGCCAGTTGATGTCCACGACGTACCCTTCCTCCCCGCTGCTGAGCCGGATGTAGTGCCCGGGCTGCACCGTCTTGGACGCCAGGATGTGCACGCCCGCGAACAGGTTGGCCAGGGTGTCCTGAAGGGCCAGCGCGACCGCCAGACCGCCCACGCCCAGCGCGGTGAGCAGCGGCGCGATCGAGATGCCGAGCGTCTGGAGCAGGATCAGCACGCCCATCATCAGCACCGCGATACGGGTGATGTTGACGAAGATGGTGGCCGTGCCCGCGACCCCGGACCGGGACAGCGCCAGCGTCTGCACCAGACCGGCGACGACGCGCGCCGCCGTGACCGTGGTGGCCAGGATCAGCGCCGCGATCACCAGCTGGTTGACGGTGTGACCGACGGTACGGGTCAGCGGCAGCGCCGCGGCCGCGGACGACACGCCGACGGACATGGCCGCCCAAGGGGCCAGGGTGCGCAGGGTGGCGACGATGACGTCATCCCCGCTCCACCGGGTGCGGCGCGCCCGCTCGCCCAGCCAGCGCAGCGCCATGCGCGCCAGCAGTCCGGCCGCCGCGGCGGCGAGCAGCGCGGCGCCCACGACGATGACGTCGTGCAGCGTCAGGGCCCGGTTCACCGCTCACCTCCCGAAGTGCCGCCAGCCGCCCTCGGGGCGGCGGCCCGCGTCATCGCCGGACCGGAGTCCTGTCTGCTGCTCACCTGGTCACCTGTTCGTGGGGAGGATGTGCCGATGTCGTCGCGGCACATACACATGGCCTCGACGTGACCTGCCATCTTGCCGCATCCCGTCAACCTCCTGATGACCGCCCGGCCATGACCGTGAAGCGGCAATTGGCCCATCGTCACAGCTCGGAACACATGCAGCACATGGACAACACAGTCGATGTGGGGACCATGGATGACATGGATCTCACTCCGCCCCGCCCGGCCGACGACGACCCCAACCCGCTGAACCGGCTCACCCTCGACCAACTGCGGCTCCGGACCAGCATGAAGTGGCGCACCTACCCGGACGACGTGCTGCCGCTGTGGGTGGCCGAGATGGACGTGCCCCTCGCCGAGCCGGTGGTGCGGGCGGTCACGGACGCGATCGCCCTCGGCGACACCGGCTATCCGGCCGGTACGGCGTACGCCGAGGCCCTGGCGGGCTTCGCCCGGGAGCGCTGGGGCTGGGACGGGCTCGCCGTGGAACGCGCGGCGATCGTGCCCGATGTGATGCTGGGCGTCGTCGAGATGCTCAAGCTGGTCAGCGGCCCGGGTGACGCGGTGGTGGTCAACTGTCCGGTCTATCCGCCGTTCTACCCTTTCGTGGAGCACATGGACCGCCGGGTCGTGGAGGCGCCGCTGGGCGCGGACCTGCGGCTCGATCCCGACGCGTTGGAGGACGCCTTCCGGCGTGCCGTCGCGGGCGGCCGACGGGCCGCCTATCTGCTGTGCAGCCCGCACAATCCGACCGGAACCGTGCACACCGCCGACGAACTGGCCGCCGTCGCCGCGCTCGCCGACCGCCATGGCGTACGGGTCGTGGCCGACGAGATCCACGCTCCCCTGGTCGCCCCGGGGACCGTCTTCACCCCGTATCTGAGCGTGCCCGGCGCGGACAGCGGGCTGTCGCTGATGTCGGCCTCCAAGGGCTGGAACCTCGCGGGGCTCAAGGCCGCCCTGGCCATCGCCGGTCCCGCGGCCGCCGAGGACCTGGCGCGCCTCCCCGAAGAGGTCGGCCACGGCCCCAGCCACATCGGCGTCATCGCCCACACCGCGGCGCTGCGCGACGGCGGGGACTGGCTGGACGCCCTGCTGGGCGGGCTCGACGACAACCGCGGGCTGCTCGCCGGGCTGCTGGCCCGGGAACTGCCCGGGATCCGCTACCGGCCGGGCCCGGCGACCTTCCTCGCCTGGCTCGACTGCCGCGCCCTGGGCCTGGGGGACGACCCCGCCGCCGTCTTCCTCGACCGCGGCCGGGTGGCCCTCAACTCCGGACTGCCCTTCGGCACGGGCGGGGCGGGCCATGTCCGGCTCAACCTGGGCACCTCGCCGGAGGTGCTCGCCGAGGCGGTACGGCGGATGTCCGCCGCCCTCGCCTGACGCGAGCCCCCGGGCCCCCGGCCCGGGGGCACGGGGGCAGCGGGAGCCCCGTCGGCGTCAGCCGGTCAGATCGGTGATCCACCAAGCCGCGGCGCTGCCCGGCAGCGTCCCGGGCGGGCACGAGGTGCTGGCCAGGATGGGCGCACCGGTGACCGGGGCCGGGACCGGGTGGTCGCTGAAGTTGATCGCGCACACCAGCCCGTCGCCGCGGATGAACGCCAGCACCTCGGGCGGCGACTCCATCCACACCAGCGGGCCCTCGCCCATCTGCGGGAGGCTGCGCCGCAGATACAGGCCCTCGCGGTACAGGTGCCAGAACGAGTCGGTGTCGGCCAGCGCCCGGTCGGTGGCGTGGTCGGCGAACCACTCGGGCTGTGGCAGCCACGGCTGGGCCACCGCCTCGCCGGTGGTGAAGCCGAACGGCGAGGCGTGCCCCGACCACGGCAGCGGCACCCGGCAGCCGTCGCGGATGTGCTGACGGCTGCCGGTGCGGTGGAAGATGGGGTCGGTCAGCACCTCGTCCGGCAGGTCGACCACCTCGGGCAGGCCCAGTTCCTCGCCCTGGTAGACGTACGCGGCGCCGGGCAGGGCCAGCATCAGCAGGGCGGCGGCGCGGGCCCGGGCCGGGCCGAGGCACGACACCTCGCCCGTGGCCGGCTCGCCCGCGTACCGGGTCACGGTGCGGACCTGGTCGTGGTTGTTGAGGACCCAGGTGACGGTGGAGCCGGTGTCGGCGATGTCCCGCATCGCCTCGCTGATCACCTTGCGGAAGACGTCCGGATTCCAGGGCGCGGTCAGCAGGTGGAAGAAGAAGGCCTGGTGGAGTTCGTCGGAACGCACGTACTTGGCCTGCTCCAGCGGCGTCGGCACGGAGACCTCGCCGACCAGCAGCCGGTCGTTCCCGTCGCGGGCCGCGTACTCGTCGCAGATGGCGCGCCAGCGGCGCCACTCCTCGTGGATCTCCGGCTGGTTCCAGGCCAGGGGGTTGACGGAGTCGCGGGTGCGTTCGTCGATGGTGGGGTCGTCGGAGTCGGGCAGCTCAGGGTGCTTGAACAGACCCGCCGCCACATCGATGCGGAACCCGTCGACGCCCCGGTCGAGCCAGAACCGCAGCACCTCGTGGAAGTGCTCGCCGACCGACGGCTCGCGCCAGTTGAGGTCGGGCTGTTCGGGGGTGAACAGGTGCAGGTACCACTGGCCGGGGGTGCCGTCGGGCTCGGTGACCCGGCTCCAGGCGGGGCCGCCGAACATGGCGTGCCAGTTGTTGGGCGGCAGTTCACCGTCCGCACCCCGGCCGTCGGCGAAGTGGAAGCGGGCCCGGGCCGGTCCGCCGGATCCCTCGGCGAGGGCCGCCTTGAACCAGGCGTGTTCGCTGGAGCAGTGGTTGGGGACGATGTCCATGAGGACCTTCAGCCCGAGCCGGTGGGCGTCGTGCACCAGCCGGTCGAACTCCTCCAGGTCGCCGAAGATCGGATCGACGTCGAGGTAGTCGGCGACGTCGTACCCGTGGTCGTGCTGCGGCGACGGGTAGAACGGGCTGAGCCAGATCCCGTCCACGCCCAGCTTCTTGAGGTACGGCAGCCCCAGCCGGGCCCCGGCGAGGTCGCCGATGCCGTCCCCGGTGCTGTCGAGGAAGCTGCGCAGGTAGATCTGGTAGATCACCGCGTCGCGCCACCAGGCGTGCGGCGAGCCCTCCGTGCGGTGCGCGGAGGGGCGGGGCGCCGTGGTGGCCGTGGCGAGGCCCGATGCCTCGTCACTCGCCGGTATCGAGGTCATCCGGCGCTCATCCGGGGCTGTCATGCGTCCATCCCAGTGCTGGTTCGTGCTGGCTTGCTGATGCGATTGCTGGCTCGGGAGCCGGCCGGGCAGGGGCGGTCCGGCGCCATGCGACAGGTTGTCGTGGGTCGGCGCGTTCGCCGGTGAAGGGCGGTGCGGACGGCGCTCGTGGCGCCCCCGGGCCGTGTCGTGCGTTCTCAGATGCCGCGCGGGGCGGGGGCCTTACGGTGGAAGGCCGGGCCGCCGAGGGGCGTACGGCTGAGGTGCCTACGGCCGGGAGTCCCGTGGCTCGGAGCCGGGCGGCCGGGGGTCGTGGCCGGGCGCGGTGCGTCGGCGGCGGGGGCGGCGTACGGCTCCCCGGCGAGCATGCGATGCCTCTGACTGCTCACGGACAGGCCCTCTCGTGCGGCACATCATCGTTGATGTATCGATAAAGCACAGTGGCATAAGATGGGGGTGAGCGGCAAGCGATCACGAGAAGCCGGAGCAAACCGGGGAGAGCGGATGGCGACGCTGAAGGATGTGGCCCGCACGGCGGGGGTCTCGGTGATGAGCGTCTCCAACGTCCTCAACGACACCGGCCGTTTCTCCGCCACGATGCGCGAACGCGTGCTCCAGGCCGCCGAGGAAGTCGGTTACGCGGGCCCCGACCCGGCCGCCGCCTCGCTCCGGCGCGGCCGCACCGGCACCGTCGGGGTGGTGCTGCCCCTTCCGCTGGAGACGGCCTTCGCCGACCCGGCGGCCACCGCCTTCCTGGAGGGCGTGGCCCGTGAGTTCCAGCGGCGCCGCACCACCATGACCCTGCTCGCCCTGCCGCCCGCCGTCGGGCCGCTCGCCCGGCACGCCACCGCCCCCGTCCAGCAGGTGGCCGACGCGCCGCTCGCGGCGCTGGAGAAGGCGGTGATCGACGCGGCCCTCCTGTACAGCGTGGAGGAGGACCACCCCGGTCTCGACATCCTGGTCAAGCGCGAACTGCCGGTGCTGGCCGTGGACTCGCCCGGCCATGGCACCGGGCGGGACCGCTTCGGCGACGCCTGGGCGGGCTTCGTCACCGTCGACGACTTCGGCGGCGCCCGGCGCGCCGCCCGCCATCTGATCGGCCTCGGCCACCGGCGGGCCGTGGTCCTGGTGGACAAGCTCGCCGTCCAGCCCCGGCTGGGCCCGGCCACCTGGCCCCAGGCGCTCGCCACCACCAGCGCGATCCTGCGCCGCCGGCTGCTGGGCTACCGCGACGCGTGGGCCGAGGCGGGGCTGCCGTTCACGGACCTGACCGTCATCGAATGCGGCAGGAACGACATCGCGGCGATCCGCACCGCCGTGCACACCCTGCTCACCGCACCGGGCCCGCGCCCCACCGCGCTGCTCGCCGTCTCCGACACCCTCGCGCTCGGCGCGTGCGCGGCCGTCCGGGACCATGGCCTCGCCGTGCCCGGTGACCTGGCGGTCATCGGCTACGACGACATTCCCGCGGCCGCCACCGCCGTCGTCCCCCTCACCACGGTCCATCAGCCCACCGTGGAGAAGGGCGAATCGGCGGCGCGGCTGCTCCTCGACCACACCGACCACCACATCGACCACCGCTCCGACCACGGCGGGTCCACCGTCCCGCCCGCCCCGGTGGCCGGGGCGGCGCCGCCGGAACTCCCCACCCGTCTGGTCATCCGCGCCAGCACACCGGCCTGACGCTCCGAAGCCTCCGTACGTAGTCGTCGAGGGTCCACCGGGGGACCCACCCCTGCTCCCGGGCCCGGGTGGTGTCGAGGACGACGGTGTGCGCGAGCTGGTCCACCGCGTAGCGGGTCAGCACCGGCCGGGCGGCCGTCCGGTGGCGTGCGGCGGCCTCCAGCGCGCGGGCCGCCGCCATGGCGAGGGGGCGCGGCAGATGGCCGATGCGCGCATGCCGGCCGTGCGCGCGCAGCACCTCGCGGATCGCCCGGTCTCGGCGGTACGGCACGGCGTCGGCGATGTTGTACGCACCCGGCGGCCAGCCCGCGGCGGACACACAGGCGTCGGCGAGGTTGTCGACGGCGGTGAGACTGAGCGTCACATCGGGCCCCGGAAGCAGCAGAAGCCCGCCGCGGATCCGGTCCAGCAGCCGGGGCACCAGATACGGGTCGCCCGCCCCGTACACGGCCCGGGGCCGCAGCACGACCGCACCGGCCTCCAGCGCCAGCCGTTCACCCGCCGCCTTCGTCCGGCCGTACGCGTTCAGCTGGCCGGAGACGGGATGGTCCTCGCCCACCAGGCCCCGGCCGGGCCGCGGATCGTACACACTGGCGCTGCTCACCCACACCACCGGCCGCCCGCCCGCCGCGCGCAGCAGCCGGGCCGCGCCCTCGACGTTGACGGCGCGCATCTCCGCCTCGGCCGCCGACCCCGCCACCGGGTCCCCGACGGCCGCGGCGCAGTGCACCACCAGGTCGGCCCCGGTGAGATCGGGCACGTCCCGCGCGGCGTCCCACCGCACGTGCCGTCCCACCGGCCCGCCGCGCCGCCCCACGCACAGCACCTCGGCGCCCGCG
>NZ_RIBZ01000800.1:0-13473 GCF_003721215.1 Streptomyces botrytidirepellens | reverse complement strand
GGGCCGCGGCGCCCGGCGCGCCGGGCGGCCAGGTGCTCACCGGCCAGCCGGGTGCGGACCGGCTGCGGCAGCTCCGCGGCCCCGGGGCCGGTCGGCCCGGCGATCGGGCGGCCGGTGGGGGAGAGCACCCAGGCGGCCAGGTCGAGGTCCGAGCCGAGCAGGTCGAGCACCACCTCGGGGCCGCCGCCCGCGGCACCCGGGGTCATCAGCCGCCGGTGCCGGTCCACCACGGCGGCCAGGTCCCCGGCCCGCTCGCCGGAGACCTGGCGTACGACATGCTCGGTGATCGACGCGAACGCCACGTCCTCGACCACGGAGAACAGCGGCAGCCGGTGCCGCGCGCAGGCCAGCACCAGGTCCTCGGGTACGGGGCCCAGCTCGGCTTCGCCCGCCGCGAGCCCGGCCACCCCGGCGGCCGCCAGGATCCGTACGAACCGCTCGGAGTCGTCCGGCTCGCGCCGCCACGCCAGCCCCGTCAGCACCAGTTCGCCGCCCGACAGATAGCGGCTCGGATCGCGCAGATCGGTGGTCATCACGCCGCGTACGGTGCGGTCCAGCTCGTCCTCGCCGCCGAGCAGGCGCAGGCCCAGGGCATCGGTTTCCAGCAGTGCGCGCAGCCGCATGGTGGTGCCAGCCGATCTCGTCTTGTCGCTCGTGTGGTGTCACCGGTCGAATACCGCGAGGTTTCCATTCCCCGTCGTTCGTTCGAATCTACAAGACCAGCCCGCTGGCCAGCCAATTGCTTCATGTCTTCGGTGACTGCCCTGGGGGCCCGCGGCCGGGTCTACTGGACTGGGAGCCGCGTGCACGAGTTCCTTCAGGACTGGTGAGAAGAGAGGCCCATGGACTTCCTGCGCCCCGCCGACTGGCCGGAGGCGCTCGCCGCGAAGGCCGAGCACCCCGACGCCGTACCCATCGCGGGCGGCACCGATGTGATGGTCGAGATCAACTTCGATCACCGGCGGCCCGAACGGCTGCTGGATCTGACCCGTATCGGCGAACTGGAGGAGTGGGAGACCGGCGAGCGGGCGGTCCGGCTGGGCGCCGGCGTTCCGTACAGCCGGATCATCGAGCGGCTGCACCCCGAGCTGCCCGCCCTCGCGCTCGCCTCGCGCACCGTCGGCTCGCCGCAGATCCGCAACCGCGGCACCGTCGGCGGCAACCTCGGCGCCGCCTCGCCCGCCGGGGACGCCCATCCGGCGCTGCTGGCGGCCGGGGCGGAGGTGGAGGTGGCCTCGGTGCGCGGCACCCGGATGATCCCGGTCGAGGAGTTCTACACCGGGGTGAAGCGCAACGCGCTGGCGCCCGACGAGCTGATCAGGGCCGTCCACATCGAGAAGGCCGACGGGCCGCAGCAGTTCTCCAAGGTCGGCACCCGCAACGCCATGGTCATCGCGGTGTGCGCGTTCGCCCTCGCGCTGCATCCGCGCACCCGCACCGTACGGACCGGCATCGGCTCGGCCGCCCCCACGCCGGTCCGGGCCCGGGCGGCGGAGGACTTCCTGAACGCGGCGCTCGCCGAGGGCGCCTTCTGGGACAGCGGCGAAATTATTCCGCCCGCGGTCGCCCGGGAGTTCGCCCAGCTGTGCGCGGGCGCGTGCGACCCCATCGACGACGTACGCGGCAGCGCCGCCTACCGCCGCCACGCGGTGACGGTCATGGCGCGCCGCACGCTCGGCTGGACCTGGCAGGCGTACCGCGAAGGCGAAGGGAGGGCCGTGGCATGCGCGTGAACATGACCGTCAACGGGCGGCCGCAGCAGGCCGACGACGTCTGGGAGGGCGAGTCCCTGCTGTACGTGCTGCGCGAACGACTGGGCCTGCCCGGCTCGAAAAACGCCTGTGAGCAGGGCGAATGCGGATCGTGCACGGTCCGGCTCGACGGGGTGCCGGTGTGCGCGTGCCTGGTGGCGGCGGGTCAGGCCGAGGGGCGCGAGGTGGTGACCGTCGAGGGGCTTCCGGAGTACGCGGAACGACGTGCCTCCGGTGATGCCGGGGCAAGCGCGCTGGCCCCCGTCCAGCAGGCGTTCATCGACGCGGGCGCCGTGCAGTGCGGCTTCTGCACCCCCGGCCTGCTGGTCGCCGCCGATGAGCTGCTGGAACGGCACCCCGACCCGTCCGACGCCGACATCCGCGAGGCGCTCTCCGGCAACCTCTGCCGCTGCACCGGCTACGAGAAGATCCTCGACGCGGTGCGCCTCGCCGCCGCCCGCACCTCGGCGTCCGGGGAGGCGAGCTGACCATGGGACCCGACCGCGCCCCCACCACGATCACCCAGGCCCATCTGACCGAGAGCCGGGGCAAGGGCCACATCGGCGAATCCACCCTCCGCCCCGACGGCACGCTCAAGGTGACCGGTGAGTTCGCCTACTCCTCCGACCTGTGGCACGAGGACATGCTGTGGGGCTTCACCCTGCGCAGCCCCCACGCCCACGCCGAGATCCGGTCCATCGACATCAGCGGCGCGCTGACCCTGCCCGGCGTCCACGCCGTCATGACGCACGACGACCTCCCGGCCGCCACCCACTACGGCCTGGAGATCCACGATCAGCCCGTCCTCGCCAAGGACCGGGTCCGCTACCACGGCGAGGCCGTCGCGATCGTCGCCGCCGACCACCCCGAGACCGCCCGCCGCGCCGCCGCCCGGATCAAGGTCGAGTACGCCGAGCTGCCGCTCGTGGTCGACGAGGCCACCGCCACCGCGCCCGGCGCGCCGCTGCTCCACCCCGACCGCACCGACCACCACGCCGCCCACGCCCCCCACCCCAACGTCGTCCACCGCCAGCCCGTGCGGCGTGGGGACGTCGCCGCCGCCAAGGCCCGCGCCGATGTCGTCGTACGCCGGGACTACGAGGTCGGCATGCAGGACCAGGCGTTCCTGGGCCCGGAATCCGGGCTCGCGGTGCCCGCCGAGGACGGCGGCATCGACCTCTACATCGCCACCCAGTGGCTGCACGTGGACCGCGACCAGCTGGCCCCGGTGCTGGGCCTGCCCGCCGACAAGGTGCGGCTGACGCTCTCCGGCGTGGGCGGGGCGTTCGGGGCGCGCGAGGACCTGTCGATGCAGGCGCACGCCAGTCTGCTGGCGCTCCGCACCGGCAAGCCCGTGAAGATCGTTTACAACCGGTACGAGTCGTTTTTCGGCCATGTCCACCGGCACCCCGCCAAGCTCACCTACGAACACGGCGCCACCCGGGACGGCCGACTGCTCTACGTCCAGTGCCGCATCGTGCTGGACGGCGGCGCGTACGCCTCCTCCTCCCCGGCGGTTGTGGGCAACGCCGCCTCCCTGGCGATCGGCCCCTACGTCGTCGACCACGTGGACGTCGAGGCGCTCGCCCTCTACTCCAACAACCCGCCCTGCGGCGCGATGCGCGGCTTCGGCGCGGTCCAGGCGTGCTTCGCGTACGAGGCCCAGATGGACGCCGTGGCCGAGGAACTCGGTCTGCACCCCATCGAGTTCCGGCAGCGCAACGCCATGGCGCAGGGCGCCGTCATGCCCACCGGCCAGATCGTCGACTCCCCGGCCCCGGTCGCCGAGATCCTGCGCCGGGTCCGGGAGCTGCCCCTCCCGCCGGAGCGCGCCTGGGAGACGGCGGACGGGGACGTCGACGTCCGCGCCCTGCCCGGCGGCCTGTCCAACACCACCCACGGCGAGGGCGTGGTGCGGGGCGTCGGCTATGCGGTCGGCATCAAGAACGTCGGCTTCTCGGAGGGCTTCGACGACTACTCCACGGCCCGGGTGCGCCTCGAGGTCATCGGCGGCGAGCCCGTCGCCCTGGTCCACACCGCGATGGCCGAGGTCGGCCAGGGCGGCGTCACCGTCCACGCCCAGATCGCCCGTACCGAACTCGGCGTCAGCCGGGTCACCATCCACCCCGCCGACACCCGGGTCGGCTCCGCGGGCTCCACCTCCGCCTCCCGCCAGACGTACATGACCGGCGGCGCCATCAAGCACACCTGCGAGGCGGTGCGCGAGGAGGTCTTCCGCCGCTGCGGCCTGCCGAGCGGTGCCGCGGGGCTGCTGCTGCGGGACGGCAAGGTGGTCACGGACACCGGCGAGGTCGTCGCCGACCTCGCGGACCTCCTCGGGGACGACGCGATCGACATCGAGAAGGAATTCCGGCACCGGCCCACCGAGCCCTTCGACCTCACGACCGGTCAGGGCTTCGGCCACGTCCAGTACTCCTTCTGCGCCCATCGCGCCGTCGTCGAGGTCGACACCGAACTCGGCCTGGTCAAGGTCATCGAACTGGCGGCCGCACAGGACGTCGGCAAGGCGCTCAACCCGCTCTCCGTCGTCGGCCAGATCCAGGGCGGCTCCACGCAGGGGCTCGGCCTCGCCGTGATGGAGGAGATCCTCGTCTCGGACGGCGCCCGCGTCCGCAACCCGTCCTTCACCGACTATCTGATCCCCACCATCCTCGACACCCCGACCATGCCGGTCGACATCCTGGAACTGGCGGACGACCACGCCCCCTACGGCCTGCGGGGCGTCGGCGAGGCCCCGACCCTCTCCTCCACCCCGGCGGTCGTCGCGGCCATCCGCGCAGCGACGGGACTGCGGCTGGGCCGGGTGCCGGTGCGGCCGGAGCATCTGACCGGTACGTGACGCGCTCCCGGTCCCCGGGCCGGGAGTACGTCGATACGGTCATCTGACGGAACGCCACCCCTGGGCGGGAATCCCGTTGCGCCACTCGGCGGACGCTCGCGTTGCCGGGTCCCGGTTTCTGAGTGAGCCTCAGGAACCGACCCACGCGACCCTACGCGACCCGCCCCTTGGAGTGCGCCCGTGCGAACGAGACGGAAAACCCTCGCCGTGTCGATGGCCGTTCTGGCCGCAACTGCCCTTCCCCTACTGAGCGGTTCGGCCGTTCAGGCTGCCGTACAGGAGCGCGTCGCCGCGCCCTCGCACGGAAGCCCCCTCTACGTCCCCCCGGCCGACCGCGCGTCATACCGTCAGGTGACACGGCTCGCCTGGCGGGGCGACTACCGCGGGGCCTCCGGGCTCCTCGCCATGGTGCGGACCCCGCAGGCGGTCTGGTACGGGGACGAGTCCCCGGCCCGGGTCGCCCGCCTGGTCCGGATGACCACGAGCGATGCCGCGCGGCGCGGCCAGCTGCCCGTGCTCGCCCTCTACAACGTTCCCGGCCGTGACTGCGGCAGCTACTCCGCCGGGGGAGCGCGGACCACCGACGAGTACAAGGCGTGGATCGACGCCGTGGCCCAGGGCATCGGCGACCGCGAGGTGATGATCGTCCTCGAACCCGACTCGCTGGCGCTGCTGCCCTCCGACTGCGAGGGGCAGGCCGGCGAGGACACCCCGGCCGAGGCCACGACCCCGGCCCCGGCGCTCACCCCGTCCGCCCCGGCCGATGCGGGCACGGCGGCGGGCACGACCACGACCGAGCCCACCACGGCGCCCGCGCTCACCGAGCCCACGACGGCGCCCGCGCTCACCGAGCCCACCACGGCGCCCGCGCTCACCGAGCCCACCACCCTCCCGAGCCCGGAACCGCAGCCCGGCACCGTCCCCACCCCCGGCGCGTCCGGCGCCGCCGAGACCCCGGCCTCGGATCCGGCCGTCCCGACCCCGAGCCCCTCCCCGTTCCTCCCCGACGACCCCGCCGACCTCGACAGGGAGCCGGAGGCCGACCCACCGGCGGTCGTCGAGACAGAGCCCGAGTCCGAGGTGGCGACGGAGGCGCAGTCCGGCGGCGACGCCCTCACCGAGGCCCGCTACACCGAGATCACGTACGCGGTCGACACCCTCACGGCCCTCACCAACGCCAAGGTGTACCTCGACGCGGGCCACGCGGGCTGGCACGCCGTCAGCAGCATCGTGCCCCGGCTCGTCAAGGCCGGTATCGACGAGGCCACCGGCTTCGCCCTCAACGTCTCGCACTACCAGACGGACCGGGACAGCGAGCTGTACGGACGGCTCGTCTCGGCGTGCCTGGCCTACGTCGCCGACGGCGGCGAACCGGAGGCCTGCCCCGAGCAGAGCTGGTCGCGGCGGCACCTGAGGGCCTGGCTGCGCGCGCACGAGCCGCACGACCCGTCGGAGATGAAGCACTTCGTCACCGACACCAGCCGTAACGGCCGCGGCCCCTGGACGCCGCGGTACAGCCGGCACGCGGATCCCCAGTCCTGGTGCAACCCGCCCCACCGCGGCCTCGGCGCCCGCCCCACCACCGCCACGGGCGACCCGCTGCACGACGCCGCCCTCTGGGTGAAGACGCCCGGCCAGTCCGACGGCCGCTGCCTCCGCGGCACCTCAGGCCCCTCGGACCCGGTGCGCGGGACGGTGAACCCCGAGGCGGGCCAGTGGTTCCCCGACCAGGCCCTGGAACTCGTACGCTTCGCCCGACCCTCGGTCACCCCCTGACGCACCCGCGACGGTACGGCGGTGGCCCGTCGACCACGAGCCGCCGCCGCACCCGGCCCTCACCCCGCCGGGTTGTGCCGCACCAGCGTGTCGACCAGGCCCGAGGTGGTGTTCGGGAAGTCCATCGGAACGATGCCGAGCCCCGTCCAACCCTGGCTGCCCGCGCCCTCCAGCAGCGTCTTGACCTGCGGGTTGAGGCGGTCCACGTTGGACCGGGGCGGGAGGAGCGCGGCGGTGCTGACGTAGTTCATGTACAGCTTGCCGGGCTGGGCCACCGCCTTCCGGAACTGCGCCTCTATCTTGGGGTACTTGCCGAGCGGCTCCGCCATGTAGTCGTCCTGGATGTCGAACAGCTGCGGATCCGCGTACCGCACGCCCGGCATGTTGCCGGAGTCGGCGAGCAGCACGACCCGGCCGCGGGCCTGCCCCAGGGTCGGGAGGGTGGAGTCGAGGCGGAAGAGGGAGCGCCAGCCCTTGTCGTCGAGGTAGAGGTCGAAGATCCGGCGGAATTCGGCGGCGCTCTCCTCCGAGTACTCCTGCTTGACGCGCATCAGCACGGTCTCGGACGGATGCGCGGAGAGGAAGGCACGGCACGCGCCGAGCACATCGTCGAAGTTGAGGTGCTGGTAGAAGGCGCCGTGGTGGATCGGGAAGGCGTTGTCGAACGCGCGGCAGCGGATGTCCAGGAAGCGGATGCCGCTGTTCAGCTGGTCGGCGATGGTGGTGTTCTGGCACTCGGTCCACGGTCCGCCGTAGCGGGCCCCGGAGTCGTGGGTCCCGGGGAGGGTCAGCCGCTGCACGGGCGTGGCGTCGGCGATCCCGGAAAGCCAGTCCTGCGCGGCCGGCGCCCGGTTCGGCGCCGCGGTGGCGACCCCGCCTAACGCCGGGACCACCCCGGCGGTGGACAGCGCGGCCGCGCCCTTGAGGAACCCTCGCCGATCCATACGCATACTCCCGTCGCTCACCCGCTCGTACCGTGCGCACGGCATCGAAGCACAAACGAGCCCCGGGGAGAACGGCGGAACGAGGAATAGGGGTTGGGGTCTGGTGACAAAGGTGGTGGTGGGTGCTGCGTTCTTGTGAGCATGGGCCGGGCGGGGCCGGTGCGCGGTTCTACGGTCCCCGCATGGACATGAGTCGCAGCAGAGGAAGAACCTCCAGGGCCCTGCGCGGCGCCGTGCCTGCGGTGCTGCTGGCCCTGGGGATGCTGATCACGGGAGCCCCGCACGCGTGGGGAGAGGACGTAAGGACCGAGACGCGGGTGTCGGGGAGCGCGGCCGGTGGCGTGACCGAGAGCGTGGTGCGGGTGAAGGCGCCGCTGCCCGCCTCGTTCGGGGCGCGGCCGGAGGCGTGCGACTGGCTGTCGTATCTGCGCTACCGGGCCACCGACGGGCCCGAGGCCTCGGCCGACGCCGATCGGATCCTCGTCGCGCAGCCGGGGATCCTGGAGGGCGCCGGGGCGTTCGACAGCGTCGCCCGCAACACCGTGGCGCGTGCCGCGGAGCGGGGGCGGCACGTGGAGTTCTGGGCGCTGGACCGGCGGTCCAACTGTCTGGAGGACCGCACCGGGATCGCCTCCGGCGATCAGCACGCGGCCGTCGACTACTACTACCGCGGCAAGCAGGTCGACGGCCGCACCTTCGACGGGTACGTCGGAAACAGCAAGCTGGCGTGGATGGCCAAGCTCGGGATCGAGCAGACCGTACGGGACGAATACGACCTGCTGACGGCCGAGTTGCCGGACCAGCGGACGCGCAAGCAGAAGGTGCTGTGCGGCGGGCATTCGCTCGGCGGGGTGATCACCGGCTATCTGACGGCCGCCGACTTCGACGGCAACCCCGCCACCACTGCCGACGCCGGATACAACCAGTGCGCCGGGTACTTCGCCCTCGACACCACCGTGTCCACCTCGCTCGGCGATCTGAGCGGCAGCATCCCGGACGACACCAACCTGCCCGACATCGGCCTCGGTTACGGCGTGGTGCAGGCGGGGCTCGACAGCGGGGTGCTGTCCCGGACGCTGTCCGCGCCGGTCCTGCTCAACCCCGAGACCATGACCCTGCTGTCCATCGCCGGTCTGGGCGCGGTACGGGATCCGGGCGGCGAGGCCGACCTGCCCGGTTATCTGCCCGCGAACGTCAACATCGAGGCGACGAACCGGTTCCTGTTCTCCAAGGACACCGCCGCGTTCCTCACCGGCAAGCCCGCGGTGAAGGACTTCCGGCTCAGCAACGAGGCGGTGCTCGGCGCGCTGATGGACGACCACTCCGTACCGCTGGCGTTCCTCCAGAGCAGCGCGGGCTTCTTCGACGGCGGGCCGATCGTCGACAAGAGCTTCCCCGTCGCCAACGGCGGTGACGCGCAACCGGGGCTGTTCGGCGTCGAGTACAAGGCCATCCCGGAACGGCCCGGCGGGCCGCTCTACACATGGCGCAATTACGACCGCGTGGGCGACCCCGACGACCCCGGGTACCGGTCGGCGGACGGAACGCCGTTCACCGGCGCGGGCAAGGAGGTCACCGACATCCAGGAGCTGGCCCGCAGCCTGGCCGAACAGCCGCTGGACTTCACCGAGCAGTACTTCCCGACCAAGCTGGTCACCGACCTCCAACTCGCCACCTCGCCGCAGGTGAAGCGGCTCGTCGTCCACCCGAAGGGACTCACCGCCCATCCGACGCTGACCGTGCTCGCGGGCGACGGACTGCTGGCGGGCCGTATCCCCTCCGGCCTCCACCCCGTGGTCGCCGACGGCTACCAGCACCTCGATGTGCTGACCGCGGCGCCCGTACAGAACAACGGCCGCCCCGAGCCCGTCTCCACGAACCTCGCGGAGTTCGCCCGCGACCCGCAGTAGCCCGTCCCCGTACGGGAGAAGGGCCCGGGAGGATTCCCGGGCCCTTCTCGTGCCGTTACGGGGATCAGACCTTGCCCGCGGCGAAGGTGGCCGCCGCCTCCGCGTTCGCGGTGTAGCCGAGGTGGGCTCCCACGTCGAGACCCCCGCTCTGACAGATGGGGTCGCCCTTGGCGCAGAAGTCGATGGTGCGGCTCTGGTAGGTGCCGGTGACGCTCTTGCCGATGGCCCGGATCGGGTTGCCGAACAGCAGCACGGCGGCGACCTTCGGTTCGAGCGCGGCGGGGATCGTGGCGACGATGGGGCTGCCGACCACGGCGCCCGCGCTGCTGATGCCGATCGAGTTGTCGACGACGTTCGCGCCCTGCGAATACCCGACCAGCACGAAACGCTGGTTCGGGCACGCGGCCGCCTGGCTCTTGACGTGGTTCACCATGTCCGCGTTGCCCTGTGCGGCCGAGGTGAGGGAAAGGTCGGCGGGGTAGTTCACCTTGTAGCCGGAGAGGGTTTTGCCGGTGATTTTCTTCTGGAGCGCGGAATACACGGGGTCGCCGACGATGAAACCGAGGTTGCCCGGTTCGAAGGTGCCGCGGGCCGCGACGACGTCGATGTCGGTGCAGGCGGCGGCCGTTGCCGGGGGCGCCGAGAGGGTGACCAGTCCGGCCCCGCCGAGCAGCGAGAGCGCGGCGAGGCCCAGGCGAATACGCATGGGGGATCCTTTGAGGGTGGGGCGCGTGGAGCGCCTGCGAACAAGGACGTCCCGAAGGTATTCGCGTGAACTGACTCAGTGTTATGGCCGGGAATTCAAATAATCCTCGCCTTTTTGTGCGGACGTGAGTCCGGGGGTGAGCGAGGGGAATTCGTTGCGGAGCGCCTCGGCGCGCAGGGCGAGGATCAGATCCAGACGGCCGCCGGGGTCGTGCAGCGCGTCGCCGAACAGCTTCTCCAGCTGCCGCAGGCGATAGCGGACCGTCTGCGGGTGGATGTGGAGGCGGGCGGCGACGTCGGGCACGTTGCTGCCGCTGAGCAGCCACGCCAGCAGCGTTTCGGCGAGCCGTCCGCGCTGGCCCTCCGAGACGGTGGCCAGGGGCGCGAGGGCCCGCGCCCGGAGCTGGGCCAGCATCGGTTCGTCGCTGTGCAGCAGCAGCGTCGACAGGTGGTCGGCGCAGCGCACCACGCCCTGCCGGGGCAGGATCCCGCGGCCCATCAGCCCCAGCGCCCGGGTGGCCCAGTGCAGCGACCGGGCGGCCTCGGTGACCGGGACGGTGGGGCCGATCGCGGCGGGCCGCCCGCGCAGCGCGAGGGTGAGCGCCCGCCCGCCGAAGCCGCCGGAGCCGCCCGTACCCCCGGAACCGCGGGAGGTGCCCTCCGCCACCGGCACCAGCATCCGGGGCGGCCGGGACCCCATGTCCACCAGCGCCCCCGCCGCCGCCAGCGGCCATTCCTCCTCCCGCTGGTCCGGCGTGGCCGCGAGCGCGACGACCGCGACGTGCCCCGGCACCGGCCACCGGGCGGAGTGCGCCAGGTCCTGCACCGCCTCCGGGGCCACCGGCCCCTCGCCCAGCAGCAGTTCGAGCAGTCGGCGGCGGCGCCGCTCCAGCTCGTCGGTGCTGCGCAGCCGGGCCTCCGCGTATCCGGCCGCGGCCGCCTCCGCGACCTCGTGCACGGTACGGAACGCCAGCTCGCCCAGGGCAGCCACGACCGCGGAGTCCAGGCCCAGCTCCTCCGCCGTACGGCCCATCAGCCGCCACGCGTGCAGGCCCCCGACCCGCAGCGCGGACTGGAGCGCGTCCAGGCTGCGGCCCTCCAGCGCCTCGCCGCGCCCGAGTTCGTAGTAGGTCGTCATGATCGAGGCGCCCTGGCCGCCCGGTTCGGCGATGTGGTCGACGAACAGGGTCAGCGCCTGGACGACCCCCGACCTGAGGTGCGCGCGGTACGTCCCGTCGGCCGGACGCGCGTACTCCGGGACCTGTCGGCGCACCTCCTCCTCCACCTCGTCGGCGACGGCCGCCAGCTGGTCGCGCAGCAGTTTGGCCAGTTCGGGAGGGACCGGGGCGGCATCGGGGCCGTCCGGTGCGCTGTGCGGGGTGGGGGCAGCCACGGCGGACCCTCCGTTCAGCCGGAAGCGGCTCACCCGCGGGCCGTTGCCCGGGGCACGCGGGGCGCGTCCGGGGTTGGACGTAAGTCCCCTGCGCTCCGTTCCGTGCCCCGACGGCAGCGGCCTCACTCCGGCACCCCCAGCGCACCGGCGAGCATCGGCCACGACGCGGTGAACTCCCGCTTCCAGTAGGTCCAGCTGTGTCCTCCTCCCGCGTAGTAGTGGGTCGTGACCGGGATGCGCAGCAGCGCGAGCCAGTCGGTGAAGGAGTGGGCGGACGGCCACAGCACGCTCTCCAGCGCCTCGGGGAGCCAGTCGCCGATGCCGCCGACCACCCCGCTGCCGCTGGACACGTACAGCGGTGTGCCGCGCAGCCCCTCGGCGCGGGCCCGCGGGTTGAAGTCGCGCCAGGTGAGCACGTTCAGGACCGGGCTGCCCCACAGGGAGCGGGGCGGCAGCTTCTCGCGGGCCACGATGGCGTCCATCAGGGCGGGCATGCCGGGCGCCATGGTGTCGAGGGTGCCGCTGTACGAGGCCGCGGCGGTGAACGACCCCGGGTGGCGTGCCGCGTGCGCCACGGCGCCGTAGCCGCCGGTGGACACCCCGGTGACGGCCCGGACTCCGGAGGCCCGCAGTCGCGCGCGAGCAGTGCGGGCACCTCGGTGAGCTGGAACGCCTCGTAGTCGGGGCCGACCGGTCAGAGCGGGATGTTGCCGTGCCTGCGCTCCGACATCGCGGCGCGCTTGCCGTGCAGCGGGCGCAGGACGCGGCAGACGTGGGAGCGGGTGTCGCGCGGGGCGAGATCGGCGATGCGGGAAGCCGGGGATGCGGTGGATGCCGGGGATGTTGGGGGTGCTTGGGATGTTCGGAATGTCGTCGCTTCTGGCGTCACAGCCACCTCCGAAGGGGCCCTCGAATATGGCAGCGCAGGAGGGGCGGACCGGGACTATCGCGGTCGGGTGTGGCCGAGGTGAGTCCCGGCGGGCCGGGCTTCGTGCGTGGAAGACAACGGTCCGGCCGGGATCAGAGCCAGTCGCGCCGCTTGAAGATGACGTACAGGCTGACGCACACCACCGCCATCAGCAGCAGCGCGAAGGGGTAGCCCAGCACCCAGTGCAGCTCCGGCATGTGCGTGAAGTTCATGCCGTAGATGGTGCCGACCAGGGTCGGGGCGAAGAGGATGGCCGCCCACGCGGAGATCTTCTTGACCTCCTCGTTCTGTTCGAAGCCCGCCTCGGCCAGCGCCCTCATCTCGGCGTTCTGCTGCTGGGTGACCAGCGTGGCGTTGACGGCGAGGATGTCGGTGAGGGCCGAGCGGAAGCCGTCCACGCGCTCGCTGGTGTGGGTGACGTGGTCGGCGACGTCCCGCAGATAGCGCTGGAGCTCCTCGTCGGTGCCGTACTTGTCGAAACCGGCCATCAGCCCGCGCAGCATCCCCACCAGCGGGCGGGTGGCGCGCTGGAACTCGACCATTTCGCGGGAGAGTTCGTAGATGCGGCGCGACACCTCGGGGTCGCCGCGGAAGACCTCGGTCTCGATCTCGTCGATGTCGTTCTGCACACCCGACACGACCGGGGCGTAGCCGTCCACCACCGCGTCCAGGATGGCGTACAGCACGGCCTCCGGGCCGAGGGCCAGCAGCTCCGGGGTGGACTCCATCCGGGCGCGCACCGCGGACAGGTCCGGGGCGGCGCCGTGCCGGACGGTGATGACGAAGTCGGGGCCGACGAAGACGTGCAGCTCGCCGAAGTCCACCTCCTCGACCGCGTCGAGGTAGCGGGCCGCGCGCAGCACGACGAAGAGCGTCTCGCCGTAGCGCTCCAGCTTGGGCCGCTGATGTGCCTCCATCGCGTCCTCGATGGCCAGCTTGTGCAGATCGAATTCCTCGGCGACCGACAGCAGCTCCGCCTCGGTCGGCCGGTACAGCCCGATCCACGCCATCGCGCCAGGCTCCTCGCGCAGCCGCCGGAAGGTGGCGGCCAGGCCGTCGGGCGTGCCGACCCGGCGGCCGTCGCGGTAGACGGCCGCGTCCACCACGCTCTGCTCGTCGGCGACCGCGGTGCCGTCGACCGCGGCGGGCGCGGTCCCGGCGGACGGCTGATCCGCCCCGACCCCGGAGCGCGGGCCGTGGCCCGCC
>NZ_RIBZ01000798.1:0-13394 GCF_003721215.1 Streptomyces botrytidirepellens | reverse complement strand
CGGGCCGCCGCCTTGGCCGCCGGGCCCGGACGGGCGGGTGCCGCCGGGGCCGGTGCCGAAGCCCCCGTTCTGGCGGCCGGGCTGGCGGCTGCTCCACTGGCTGCCCCAGGCCGGGGGCTGCTGCGGCTGATCGTCCCGGCCGTCGCCCTGCGCGTCCTGGCCGCCCTGTCCGGCACCCTGCCCGGCGCTGTTACCGCCGCCGTGTGAGCCGTCGTGCGAGCCGCCGTCCCCGCTGCCGCCGCCGTCCTCGGGCCGGTGCCGGGGCTGCCAGGGCTGGTCGGGCCTGCCCTCGGGCGGCGGGGCGAACGGATTGTCCTCGTGCCGGTCCTCGCCGCGGTGATCCCCGGACGAGGCGGACGAGGGGGAGGAGGGCGAGGGGGACGAGGAGGACGACGGTGACTGCTGCTCGCGCAGCAGCGGCGTCGTACGCGACGTGCGGGCGCGCCTCATCGCCGCCCCCCGGTGCGGGTGGGGGTCGGAGTGAGGCGATGAGCCGCGCGGCGGCGTCGGTCCGGCATCTGGAATGTGTCTTCCCCTTGTGTCGTCGTCCTGCACACCCGGTCCGGGTACGGCTCCTGCCGCACGGTTCGGCGGGGCGGGCGCGACGGTCGTTCCCACGGCATCAGTTGGATTCCCAGTCCAGACGCTACCTCCCGTGCCCGCCCCCGTCCCCCGGGGGCCGCTTCGTGTGCCGGTATCGTTGCTGACGGTCGGCGGCTTCGTAGAGTTCCCCGAATTCAACAGGCCAAGACCTTGTACGACCACACAAACGGCAGCACCGCCCGCGAGAAAGATCCCCGCCGTGGCCTCCCCGCCCTTCCCCGCCCGTCCCGGGTCCCCTGCCCGCCTCGTCGTCCTCGTCTCCGGCTCCGGTACGAACCTCCAGGCGCTCCTCGACGCCATCGCCGACGACGGCGCCGCGGCGTACGGCGCCGAGGTCGTGGCCGTCGGCGCCGACCGCGGCGACATCGCCGGTCTGGAGCGCGCCGAGCGCGCCGGCATCCCCACCTTCGTGTGCCGCGTCAAGGACTACGCGAGCCGCGCCGAGTGGGACGCGGCGCTGGCGGCGGAGACGGCCGCGTACGCACCGGACCTGGTGGTCTCGGCGGGATTCATGAAGATCCTGGGCAAGGAGTTCCTGGCCCGCTTCGGCGGCCGGTGTGTCAACACCCACCCGGCCCTGCTGCCCAGCTTTCCCGGCGCCCACGGGGTGCGCGACGCGCTCGCGTACGGCGTGAAGGCGACCGGGTGCACCGTCCACTTCGTCGACGACGGGGTCGACACCGGCCCGATCATCGCCCAGGGCGTGGTCGAGGTCCGGGACGAGGACGACGAGTCCGCTCTGCACGAGCGGATCAAGGAAGTCGAGCGCTCGCTGCTCGTCGAGGTCGTGGGGCGGCTGGCGCGTCACGGCTATCGCATTGAGGGACGAAAGGTAAGGATCCCGTGACCGCCGAAGGTACCAAGCGGCCCATCCGCCGCGCGCTGGTCAGCGTGTACGACAAGACGGGGCTGGAGGAGCTGGCCCAAGGGCTGCACGCGGCGGGTGTCCAGCTCGTCTCCACCGGCTCGACGGCCGCGAAGATCGCGGCGGCGGGCGTTCCGGTGACCAAGGTCGAGGAGCTGACCGGCTTCCCGGAGTGTCTGGACGGCCGCGTCAAGACCCTGCACCCGCGCGTCCACGCGGGCATCCTCGCCGACCAGCGCCTCGACGCGCACCGCGACCAGCTCGCCGAGCTGGGCGTCGAGCCGTTCGAGCTGGTCGTCGTCAACCTCTACCCGTTCCGCGAGACGGTCGCCTCGGGCGCCTCGCCCGACGAGTGCGTCGAGCAGATCGACATCGGCGGTCCGTCGATGGTCCGCGCCGCCGCCAAGAACCATCCGTCCGTGGCGGTCGTCGTCAACCCGGCCGCGTACGGCGACGTGCTCAAGGCCGCCGCCGACGGCGGCTTCGACCTGGAGCGGCGCAAGCGCCTGGCCGCCGAGGCGTTCCAGCACACCGCGGCGTACGACGTGGCGGTGGCCAACTGGTTCGCCGACGGCTACGCGGCCGACGAGGGCGACTGGCCGGACTTCACCGGCGCGACCTTCACCCGGCAGCAGGTCCTGCGCTACGGCGAGAACCCGCACCAGCCCGCAGCGCTCTACAGCGACGGCAGCGGCACGGGCCTCGCGCACGCGGAGCAGCTGCACGGCAAGGAGATGTCGTACAACAACTACGTCGACACCGAGGCCGCCCGCCGCGCCGCGTACGACCACGCCGACCCGTGCGTCGCGATCATCAAGCACGCCAACCCGTGCGGGATCGCCACCGGCGCGGATGTCGCCGAGGCGCACCGCAAGGCGCACGCCTGTGACTCGCTGTCGGCCTTCGGCGGCGTGATCGCCGTCAACCGCCCGGTGTCGGTCGCCATGGCGGAGCAGGTCGCCGAGATCTTCACCGAGGTCATCGTCGCCCCCGCGTACGAGGACGGCGCGGTCGAGGTGCTGGCCCGCAAGAAGAACATCCGCGTGCTGCGCTGCGCCGACGCCCCCGCGGTGGCCACCGAGCGGCGCCCCATCGAGGGCGGCACGCTGGTGCAGGCCAAGGACCGGTTCCAGGCCGAGGGCGACGACCCGGCGAACTGGACGCTGGCGAGCGGCGAGGCGCTGGACGCCGACGGCCTCGCCGAGCTGGCCTTCGCCTGGCGCGCCTGCCGGGCGGTCAAGTCCAACGCGATCCTGCTCGCCAAGGACAGCGCCACGGTCGGCGTCGGCATGGGCCAGGTCAACCGCGTCGACTCGGCGAAGCTGGCCGTGGCCCGGGCGGGCGAGGAGCGGGCGGCCGGTGCGTACGCCGCCTCCGACGCCTTCTTCCCGTTCCCGGACGGCTTCGAGGTGCTGGCCGAGGCGGGCGTCAAGGCCGTGGTGCAGCCGGGCGGCTCGGTCCGCGACGAGCAGGTCGTCGAGGCGGCCCGTAAGGCGGGCGTCACCATGTACTTCACCGGTACGCGGCACTTCTTCCACTGAGCCGTCCCGCGCGACGTGACGACCCGGAGGCCGCACCCCGAGATCAGGGGTGCGGCCTCCGCCGCCCACCACCACTCCAGCCCCTCGCACGGGCCCTGAGTGGAATCGATGTCCCCGCATCCGGGAGGATGAAGCCATGACCGCCCAGATTCTCGATGGCAAGGCAACCGCCGCCGCGATCAAGTCCGATCTCGTCAGCCGCGTGGAGGCGCTGAAGGCCAAGGGCGTCCATCCCGGCCTCGGAACCCTGCTCGTCGGCGACGACCCGGGCAGCAAGTGGTACGTCGCGGGCAAGCACCGCGACTGCGCTCAGGTGGGCATCGCGTCCATCCGCCGCGACCTGCCCGACACCGCCACCCAGGAGGAGATCGAGGCGGCGGTCCGCGAGCTGAACGAGGACCCGGCCTGCACGGGCTACATCGTCCAGCTGCCGCTGCCCAAGGGCATCGACACCAACCGGGTGCTGGAGCTGATCGACCCGGCCAAGGACGCCGACGGGCTGCACCCGATGAGCCTCGGCAAGCTGGTGCTGAACGAGACCGCGCCGCTGCCGTGCACGCCGCAGGGCATCATCCAGCTGCTGCGCCACCACGGCGTGGAGATCAACGGCGCGCACGTGGTGGTCGTCGGCCGCGGCATCACCGTCGGCCGGTCGATCGGGCTGCTGCTCACCCGCCGCTCCGAGAACGCGACGGTCACCCTGTGCCACACCGGCACCCGCGACCTGGCCGCGCAGCTGCGCCAGGCCGACATCATCGTGGCGGCCGCCGGGGTGCGGCACCTGGTCAAGGCCGAGGACGTCAAGCCGGGCGCCGCGGTGCTCGACGTGGGCGTCAGCCGGGACGAGCACGGCAAGATCGCCGGCGATGTGCACCCCGATGTGGCCGAGGTCGCGGCCTGGATCTCGCCGAACCCGGGCGGCGTCGGCCCCATGACGCGCGCTCAGCTGCTGGTCAACGTCGTGGAGGCGGCCGAGCGGGACGCGAAGGCGGCCGCCGACGGCGGTGCCGGTCATGACGGCTGAGGCGAGCGAAGACCCCGCGAGCGGTCAGGCGGGGCAGACGGGCCAGGCGGCTCGGACCGCTCAGGCGGCGGCCGAAGACTCCGCGGCCAAAGACTCCGCGACCGAGCACTCCGCGACCGAAGTCTCCGCGGCCACAGGCCCGGCGGGCGCTCAGGCCCCGGCGGGTGCTGCGGCCCCGGGGGGCAAGCCGACGGTCGCGGAACTGCCCGGGCTGCTGCTCCGCAAGTCACGCCGCTTCCCGCTGATCACCCGGGACACCGCACGTCCGCAGGGCGGCGGCCGGGCCGCGCCCGGAAGCGCCCCGGCGACCGCCCGGCAGTGGCCGTTCCTGGCGGTGGTGGGCGGCGTCGCACTGGGGCTGCTGATCGTCTCGCTGGACGGGTTCCGGTTGGGCACGGCGCTGATCGGGCTGTCCCTGCTGGCGGGCGCGGCGCTGCGGTGGGCGCTGCCGGAGGTGGGGATGCTGGCCGTACGGTCGCGCTTCACCGACCTGCTGACGTACGGCGGGCTCGGCGCGGTGATCCTGCTGCTGTCGCTGATGGTCCAGCCGGACCCCTGGATCAAGCTTCCGTTCCTTCAGGACGTGGTGCACTTCACGGTCCGCTAGTCCGCGCCCTCCGCGCGGCCCGTCAACCGAACGGCGGCCCCTCCTCACCCCCGCGGGAGGACGGGCCGCCGTTGGCTTGTTCGCATCCCTCGTGGTCCGGGCGGCGGTCCGCCCTCTCCCCCGAAGAAGGACGGACCGCCTGGTGAACAGGGTTGTGTGTCGGCTGTGCGGGATCAATGGACGTCGAATCCCTGTGGCTCGGAAGTGACCGTTCCGCAACGAGGTATCGGCTGCGCAACGATGGGCCGACGCCGGGGGAGTGCGCCCCCGGGCCCGAAATGCTCCGATGCGCCCCCGCGGGGAGAACTGACATCCTGGGGCAAGGCATCTCTTTGGGTAGTCAGATCGACGCCCCGAGAAGCCGGCACGGGGACCAGACCAAGGGGAACCACCAGGTACGTACGGGGGGACAGGGGGAGGCACATGCCTCGTTGGAGGGACCTGCCGGAGGAACTCGACCCGCAGGTGCGGGAGTTCACCGGGCAGTTACGCGGACTCGTCGACCGCAGCGGTCTGAGCGTCGTGGCCATCGCCGACCGCACGGGCTACAGCAAGACCTCCTGGGAGCGCTACCTCGGCGGCAGACTGCTGCCGCCGCAGGGCGCGGTGGAGGCGCTGGCCGAGGCGACGGGGGCGGACGCGGGTCACCTCGGCATCCTGTGGGAGCTGGCGGAGCGGGCCTGGAGCCGCGCCGAGATGCGGCACGACGTCACGATGGAGGCGATCCGGGTCGACCGGGCGCGGGCCGCGCTGGAGGAGTTCGCGCCGCCGCCGGCGGAGAAGAAGGCGGAGAAGAAGAACGGACGCAAGTCGCCGAAGTCCCGCCCGGCCGCCGACGTGTCCACCGGCGGCCGGACCGCTCAGAGCGGCCAGAACCCTCAGCCCGGCCAGGGCGCTCAGAGCGCTCCGACCGACCAGGGCGCCCGGACCGTCCAGGGTGTCCCAGGCGTCCACGGTGTCCAAGGCGTCCAGGGCGTTGACGTTCCCGAACCCGAACAGCCTCTGGTGGAGCCCGTTCCGGCGGCGTCCTCGCGCGCGTGGCCCACCTTGCCCGTACCCGACGCACCGCCCGCACCACCCATATCGAGCGCGCCGCCCACACCGCCCATACCGCCCGCGGCCGACGAGCCGGGGCCGCCGCGCCCCGCGGAGCGGCCCCGGCGCCGTATCGCGCTGTTCGCCGGGGGCGTCGTGGGCACGCTGCTGATCGTGGCCGGAGCCGTCCTCCTGGTCGGTCAGGGCGGCGACGACGAGAAGGGGGCCCAGAAGCCGGTCAAGTCCCCCGCGACCACCGCCTCCCGGCTCCCGGCCGGGGTGAAGTGCTCCGGGAACGGCTGCGCGGGCAAGGACCCGGAGGCCATGGGCTGCGGCCGCAAGTACGCCAGGACGACCGCGAACGCGATGGTCGGGACGGCGTACATCGAGGTCCGCTACAGCAAGGTCTGCGGCGCCGCGTGGGCCCGCATCGCCCAGGCGGCCCCCGGCGATCAGGTGGAGGTCGGCGCCCCCGCCAAGGGCGGCGGGCAGGACCGTACCGAGCGCGGCAAGGTCGACGCGGACGGCGACGCGTACACCAGGATGGTCACGGCGGACGCCACCGCGCGGCCCACCGCGTGCGCGACCCTCATCGGCGGACAGCGCGGCTGCACGCCGCGGGAAGGCACCCCGCAGGGCGCTGCCCAGGGCACCCCGCAGGGCACTCCCCAGGGCACTCCTCAGGGGTGACCGACCGGTGCGCCGAGCCCGCCGCGGACCCGTCCGGGGGAATTTTCCGGCAGGAGGGAATGACGCCGGGGAATCGGGGCAGGCGCAGGCCGACCCCCCACGGGTGCGGCACCGGGCGGCCGTCTGTACTCCCCCTCCTGGCAGACGGCCGCCGGGGCGTGACCGGTGAGAAGCGACACAGAGGCCCGGGGATGTGCGCGCTCCGCCGTCGGATAGCCTGACGCCGGTATCTCGACACCAAGAGATCTCGGACAAACACAGCGCAGGAGACCGCCATGACCCGCACTCCCGTCAATGTCACCGTCACCGGCGCGGCAGGCCAGATCGGCTACGCGCTGCTCTTCCGCATCGCCTCCGGTCAGCTCCTCGGCGCTGACGTGCCGGTGAAACTGCGGCTCCTGGAGATTCCCCAGGGACTGAAGGCGGCCGAGGGCACCGCGATGGAGCTGGACGACTGCGCGTTCCCGCTGCTGCGCGGCGTGGACATCTCCGACGACCCGAACGTCGCCTTCGACGGCGCCAACGTCGCCCTGCTGGTCGGCGCCCGCCCGCGCACCAAGGGCATGGAGCGCGGCGACCTGCTCGAGGCCAACGGCGGCATCTTCAAGCCGCAGGGCAAGGCCATCAACGACCACGCGGCGGACGACATCAAGGTCCTGGTCGTGGGCAACCCGGCCAACACCAACGCGCTGATCGCCCAGGCCGCCGCCCCGGACGTACCGGGTGACCGCTTCACCGCGATGACGCGCCTGGACCACAACCGCGCGCTGTCGCAGCTCGCCCAGAAGACCGGGGTGCCGGTCGGCGAGATCAAGAAGCTCACGATCTGGGGCAACCACTCCGCCACCCAGTACCCGGACGTCTTCCACGCCGAGGTCGCGGGCAAGAACGCCGCCGAGGTCGTCAACGACGAGCAGTGGCTGGCCGACACCTTCATCCCGACCGTCGCCAAGCGCGGCGCCGCGATCATCGAGGCCCGGGGCGCGTCCTCGGCCGCCTCCGCCGCCAACGCCGCCATCGACCACGTCCACACCTGGGTCAACGGCACCGACGCCGGTGACTGGACCTCGGCCGGTGTGGTCTCCGACGGCTCGTACGGCGTGCCGGAGGGCCTGATCTCGTCCTTCCCGGTCACCGCCAAGGACGGGCAGTTCGAGATCGTCCAGGGCCTGGACGTCAACGAGTTCTCCCGCACCCGCATCGACGCGTCGGTGAAGGAGCTGGAGGAGGAGCGCGAGGCCGTGCGCGGTCTGGGCCTCATCTGACGCACCCCGCTGCGGACTTCTGAAGGGTCACCCTCCGTTATTCACTCCGGAGAGTGACCCTTCGGCTGTTCCCTGTCCTTGCGCCCCACCGTCTCCTACCGTAAGAGGGGTTGACGCCGGCCTCGGGGGGAGAGCATGGGCTCAGGCAGTCGTAGTGATCACGCGTCCAGACACGCGGCCAGTGAGGCCACGCGGCTGCTGTGCGCGGGGGTGTATCTGGACGATGACTTCCGGGACACGGTCGTGGACGAGCTGTTGGTCCACGAGGAGCGCATCGTGGCGCCGTCGCTGGGCATCGACGCCTCCCGGGTGCTCGCCCACGCGCTGCGCGCCCGCCGTCTGGAGGCGGGCTGGACCCTGCTGCTGATCGCGCTCTGGTTGCTGCACGCCCTGCTGGCCAAGGGCTTCTTCGTCATCTTCCTGCTGTCCTGCGGGCTGTTGCTGCTGGCGACCTGGGCCAGGGGCGGCGCCTCGGGCCCCTTCCGCGCCGACTATCCGGGCTCCGACGGGATCCCGCCCGCCCGGCGGCGGCTGGCCGCGGTGCTGCGGGTGTTCGGGGTGCTGCTGCTCATCGCCTACGTGTCCTCCGCGCTGGAGCTGGTCCTCGCGGACGACCCGGAGCCGAGCGCCCTGGAGGAGAGCACCTCGCTGTCGGGGCTGACGGCCGGGGCGGGCGCCGGGGCCGCCTGGGCGGCCCTGTTGATCCCCACCGCGATGGCCGCGGCGGTCGCCCTGCACCGCGAGCACGTGGCCCGGGTGCTGTCCGCCGACCTCGATCCGCGGACCTTCGCCGCTCCGGCCGAGGACCCTGCCGAGCGCTCCGGCAGCGCCCGCTTCCGGCGGGTGCGGGAGCTGATCCGGCGCGAGCAGCACGCGCCCGTGATCCTCTACCACGATCAGCACCCCTTCCTCGGGGCGGGCACCGCGCACGCCACGTGGACGCTCGCGGTCGAGCTGCGCCCGCGCGAGGGCCGTACGGCGGTGCCGCTCGACAACCGGGAGATCCTGGAGCGGATCCGGCCGCTGGTGGAGAACCTGCGCACCCCGTCCGCCAGGACCCCCGCCCGGAACGGCGCCCGCACCGCCGCGGTGCCGCGGCAGTCGGTCGAGGTCCGCGACCGGCTGCGCGGTCTGGAGCTGGACGAGTGCGTGTTCGTGAAGGCCACCGGGCTGCGCAGCCGCTCCCTCGCGCCGCACGGCGAGGCGCACTTCGAGCGGGAGCGGGCGGAGGCGGTCGAGGAGGGCGGCGAGGTCCGGCGGCACTTCCTGCGCATCCGGGTCGGGGCCTGGCAGGAGGAGGTCGTCACCACCGTCTTCGTCCGGGTGCACACCCAGGGCGGCATGCTGATGGTGGAGTTCGCGCCGCATGTGCTGCGCCCGATCCGCCCGGACTTCCGCGCGATCGACCGGCTCACCGACTCCCACCGCCGCGGCGGGCTGCCGGGCAAGGTGCTGTGGGCGCTGGCCCGGACGCCCACGGCCGCGGGCCGCGTGCTGATCCACGGCTTCCGGATGATCGCCTTCTTGGTGCGGACGTACACGGGCGCCTATGCCGCGGCCATCCCCGACGGGCCCTGGAAGTCCGTGCGCGAGCTGGGCAGTGACGAGGGCGCCTCGCTCTTCCAGGAGATGGACGTCAGCCGCTATCTGAAGAGCGTCGAGGACCGGGTGGCCAACGGGGTGCGGCAGGCGCTGGACGAAGCCGGATGGGAGACCGGCGAGTTCGAGCAGAAGATCATCAACGTGAGCGGTGGCGGCATCTTCATCGAGTCCGCACAGGACAGCGCCATCACCGTCGGCGACAACAACACGGTGAGCAACACCAGGGGTAACGGAGGGGGAGGCGGCCATGGGGACGGCTGAGAGGGACGAGGAAAGCGGCGCGGGCACGGCCGGGGGCCAGGGCGGGCCGCGGTTCGGGAACATCCGCATCGGCAATGTGCGCGGCGGTGTCGTCGGCATCGGCGACCACAACCACATCGTGAACGGGCCGCAGGAGGGCGCCGCCTGCGACCCCGCGTACGAGGAGCTGCTGCGCGCCGTCCAGCAGCTCTCCGCCGACCTGGAGCGGCTGGTGGCCACCCCCGAGCTCGGTGCGCTGTCGGACGAACTGGCCGGTGCCCAGGACGAGATCCGGCGCACCGGCCGCGCCGGGGCGGGCCGCCTCGCCCGGCTCCGGGTGCTGTTGCAGGACGCCGGGGCCGGGATCGGCATGCTGGCGTCGGGCGTCGCGGTCGGCCAGGCGGTCGGCGCGCTGCTGGGCGGCTGAGATGAGTACGCCGAGCGATGAGCGCGGCCCCCGCTGGGACGAGGCCGCGCAGCGCTGGGTGGGGGAGGGTGCCGAGCCGCCCGCCCCGGGCAGACGGCCGCCCAGTCCGCACCGGGGGCCGGTGCTGCTCGTGGTGCTGGCCGTCGTGCTCATCGGTGGCATCGGCGTCGGCACCTGGCATCTGCTGTCGGACGGCGGCGATGACACGGCCAACGAGAGCAGCGGCCCGAGCGCGACCGCGTCCGGCTGGGACAGCGGCTCGCCCTCGCCGTCCGATGACGTGCCGTCGTCGGGGCAGCCGTCCGCGGCGCCGTCGGGGTCGGCCGTCGCGGGCAGCGGGCCGCCGCAGGGGTATCAACGCACCGCGGACCCGGAAGGGTTCACGCTGGACGTCCCGGTGGGCTGGCAGCGCGTCAAGCGCGATACGGGGGTCTTCTACGAGTCGTCCGACGCGAGCCGTCTGCTCCAGGTCTTCGCCCTGACCAGCCCGCAGGTCACCCCGTACGAGGCGCTGAAACAGGCCGAGACCAGCCTCAAGAAGAACCCGGGCTACAAGCGGTACGGGCTGAAGCGGCTCGGCCCGGCCGACGACGCCGACGCGGAGCTGCAATACGGCTACCGCAGCGAGAAGTACGGGCCGCGCCGCGTCGTCGACCGTGCCTTCACCGGGCCGGACGGCGTGCAGTACGCGGTGCTGGTGGCGGGCCCGTCCGATGAGTGGCCGCGTCAAGTGGAGCGGCAGCGGGTCGCGTTGGGCGCCTTCTGCCCCACCGCGTACTGCCCGGCGGGCTGAGCGCGTACATCTCCGGTGGCGAACTATCCGGCATCGGCGCGGTAGCGGACGTGGCCGAAGCGCGCATACTGGGTAAACCGTATGTCGGCTAACTCGGTTAACTCGGCTTATCGGTAGAAAAATGCGATGTAGGGGGAGCAGGCATGTCTGACGGGGGTTCGGAGCCGGGCGCGGAGACGCGGCGGGTGGTGCAGGCGGTCGCGGTCACGGTGTTCCTGACCGCGGGGATCGCGTTCTCCGGCTGGGTGGCGTTCGGCGGTGACGGAACGACCAGGCACCAGGCGGGCCCGCTGCCCTGGGACCGTGCGACCCCCACGCCCTCGGCGACCGCGGACGCCACCGCGCCGGGCGATGTCTATCCCGCGCCCGAGACCGGTGCGCCCACCGGTCTGCCGTCGGGACTGCCGAGCGCCTCGCCGTCCGGCCTGCCCTCGGCGTATCCGTCCGGGTCGCCGGATGCGTCCGCCTCGGCGGTGCCGTCCCTGACGGGCTCCGCGCCGCCCGCGGGCTTCAGCACCGAGCGGGACCCGGAGGGCTTCGACATCGCCGTCCCCGAGGGATGGCGGCGGACGGTGGAGGGGCCGAGCGTCTTCTACACCTCGCCCGACGACTCCACCATGATCCAGGTCTTCGAGCTGCACGGCCCCGAGTCCACCCCGTACGAGTCGGCGCAGGAGGCCGAGCGGCTGGCGTCCCGCAACCGCGGCTACGAGCAGATCACCCTCGCCCAGCTGGGCGCGGCCGCCATGGACCCCGCCCAGCTGGAGTACACGTACCAGAGCAAGGAGTCCGGTGCCCGCCGGATACTCGACCGCCGCTTCGCCGCGCAGAACGGCACCATGTACGCGGTGCTGATCATCGGATCCGCCGACGACCGGGCGGAGGAGCAGTCGCTCCATGACACCGTGCTGGAGACCTTCTGCCCCACCGCCTACTGCACCGCTTCGTAGGGGGTGTCTTGCCGATCATGATCCGGCCTGATCGACAAGACACCCCCTAGATCGCCCGTCCCTCCGCCTCGCGTGAGCCGTGCCACTTTCAAGAAAAATTTGCGCATACGTTTCTCGCAACCGGTAAGGGGTCCCTGTTGCTGGCGTGGCCAGCAGAAACGCTCGCAACACCGGAAGGCAGAGATAGACGTGTCGGCAGTCGAGACCATTCATGTGGACGGGGTGTGGCGGGCGGCCGCATCCGGCGCGCAGCGGGAGGTTCTCGACCCCGCGGACGCCACCACGCTCGCGCTCGTGGCCGAGGGCGGCGCCGAGGACACCGACGCGGCCATCGCCGCCGCGCGCCGCGCCTTCGACAGCGGCCCCTGGCCGCACACCCCCGTCGCCGAGCGGGCGGCCCTGCTGCGGCGGGTCGCCGATCTGCTCCAGCGCGACCGGGAGGTGATCGCGCTCCTGGAGAGCCGCGACACCGGTAAGACCCTGGAGGAGGGCCGGGTCGACGTCGACGACGTGACCAACGCCTTCCGCTACTTCGCCGACCTGGCCGCGGGCGAGTCGCCCGGCCGCGTGGTCGACGCGGGTAGCCCCGATGTGCACAGCGTCGTGGTGCACGAGCCGGTCGGGGTCTGCGCGATGATCACGCCCTGGAACTATCCGCTGCTCCAGGCCAGCTGGAAGGTGGCCCCGGCGCTGGTGGCGGGCAACACCTTCGTCATCAAGCCCAGCGAAGTGACCCCGCTGTCCACCATCCACATGGTGCAGCTGCTGGTCGAGGCGGGCCTGCCGAACGGTGTGGCCAACCTGGTGACCGGCGCGGGCGACCCGGTCGGCGCCCGGCTGTCCGAGCACCCCGATGTGGACCTGGTGTCCTTCACCGGCGGTCTGGTCAGCGGCACCAAGGTGGCCCAGGCCGCCGCGCCGAGCGTGAAGAAGGTCGCCCTGGAGCTGGGCGGCAAGAACCCGAACGTCGTCTTCGCCGACGCCTGCGCCACCGACGAGGGCTTCGACACCGCCGTCGACCAGGCGCTGAACGCCGCCTTCATCCACAGCGGCCAGGTCTGCTCGGCCGGTGCCCGGCTGATCATCGAGGAGTCGGTGCGCGAGCGGTTCGTCGCCGAGCTGGTCCGCCGCGCCGAGAAGATCAAGCTGGGCCGCGGCACCGAAGAGGGCGTCGAGTGCGGTCCGCTCGTCTCGGCCCAGCAGCTCGCCAAGACCCAGGCGTACGTGGCGTCCGCCCTGGAGGAGGGCGCGGTGCTGCGGACCGGCGGCAAGCAGCCCGAGCCGTCCGACGTCCGCCCCGCGACCGGCTACTTCTACCTGCCGACCGTGCTCGACCAGTGCCACCGTGAGATGCGGGTCGTCCGCGAAGAAACGTTTGGCCCGATCCTTTCGGTGGAGTCCTTCAGCACCGAAGATGAGGCTGTGACGCTCGCCAACGACACGGAATACGGCCTGGCCGGCGCGGTCTGGTCGTCCGACACCGCGCGCGCCCGCCGGGTCGCCGCGCGGCTGCGTCACGGCACCGTGTGGATCAACGACTTCCACCCCTACCTCCCGCAGGCCGAATGGGGCGGCTTCGGCAAGTCCGGCGTCGGGCGTGAGCTGGGCCCGGCGGGCCTGGACGAGTACCGCGAGACCAAGCATGTCTACGAGAACCTGCGGCCCAGCCCGGTGCGCTGGTTCGGCGGCTGACGCCCCGCCGCCGGCCCCCGCCCGGGGCGGCACGGCCGGGCCCGGACCTCCCGCCGGGCC
>NZ_RIBZ01000797.1:0-13167 GCF_003721215.1 Streptomyces botrytidirepellens | reverse complement strand
GACCCACCAACGTGGGTCCCGGCCCCCGCTGCGTTCAGCACGCCGGGGCCGCCGGAGACTGGGGCCTCCGCCGCCGAAGTCAGCCGCCGAAGTGGATAGGGGAGGCACTGCGTGCAGTGCTGGCGGTGAGCTGGGCTGGTCAGCCTGCCAGCCGGGCGAGGGCCGGCGCGTGCGCGTGGTCGAGGGAGTCGGCAGCGGCGCAAGGGATGTCCGGATGCACCCATTGACATCCAACCCAGTCGCCCCGGGCCGCGCCTGTACCTCGTTCGCGTTGAAACGTCGACGCCTGGAAGGCCAAACGGCTGCGTAGGGAACAGCCGTCCCGGCGGCACGGTTGCATCGACCGAGGGACCGGCGCCGCACGGCGGGGAACACGGAGAGCACAAGGTCGTCCGTCCACCAGGATCCGGGCCCCAGGATCGCGGTACGCCCGCCGCGCACGTGGATCAAGACGTATGTCTGTAGGAGGACTGTTTCATGACTGACCGGCCCTTGACGCTCATGGCAGTGCACGCCCACCCCGACGACGAGGCCACCGGGACCGGAGGGGTCCTCGCGCGGTACGCGGCGGAGGGCATCCGGACGGTTCTCGTGACATGTACCGACGGCGGCTGCGGTGACGGACCGGGGGGCCTCAAGCCGGGCGATCCCGGGCACGATCCGGCGGCCGTCGCCTTGATGCGCCGTCAAGAACTCAAGGCGAGCTGTGACGTCCTGAAGATCAGCGATCTGGAGATGCTGGACTATGCCGACTCCGGGATGACGGGCTGGCCGAGCAACGACGCCCCCGGATCCTTCTGGCAGACCCCCGTGGAGGAAGGCGCCGCCCGACTCGCGGAACTCATGCGGCACTACCGACCCGATGTTGTCGTCACCTACGACGAGAACGGCTTCTACGGCCACCCCGACCACATCCAGGCCCACCGCATCACGATGGCGGCGCTGGAGATGACCACGCTGACACCGAAGGTGTACTGGACGACGATGCCCCGCTCGATGATGCAGCGGTTCGGGGAGACCATGCGCGAGTTTCATGAGGACATGCCGGAGCCGGATCCTGCCGAGGCCGCCGCGATGGCCGAGATCGGCCTCCCCGACGATGAGATCACCACGTGGGTGGACACCACCGCGTTCAGCGGTCAGAAGTTCGACGCGCTGGCCGCGCACGCCAGTCAGGGCGAGAACATCTTCTTCCTCAAGATGGGCAAGGAGAGGTTCGCCGAGTTGATGGGCATGGAGACCTACGTACGTGTCAAGGACGCCACCGGCGCCGCCGTACCCGAGAACGATCTCTTCGCCGGACTGCGCTGATCCGCCCTGCCGACCGGGGCCCAGGAAGGCTCATCGGCCGCACGGCGCGATCGAACGGGTCACACGCCCGGAGGCTTGTCCACGCGAGATCCGCTCCGTGTGGTCGGCGGCTGCCGAGTCGCGCTCCCGCTCCCGCCGAACTGACCACCAGCCAGGGCAGGCCGGAGAGGCTCGCTCGGGAGGGCGGCCACCTGGCCACGCACCGACCGGGCCGACCGCGGGTGAGTCCGCTCGCCGCTCCCGGTCTTGACCGTGCGCGCCCCCGAAGGGTGGAGGTGTCCGGTTCTCCGGCAAAACCGCAGGTCAAGGATGATGGACGCTGGACACACTGACCGCCGCCGCCCGGCGTCAGTGCAAAGGCTCAGTGCCTCCAGCCGGACGCGCACCTGACATGGTGCGCGTCCCGGGTGTCGCCTGGAGGGTGAGGGACGCCGCAACCGGTGCGGACGCCGGTCGGGCGCGCACGTGACTCAGGCGGGGATCTCGAACCGCAGCGCTCGCAGTGCGGCTTCTGCGGCCTGCTGGTCCTGCTCGGCACTGCCGCCGGAGACGCCCAAAGCGCCGATGACCTCGCCGAGTTCGATGACTGGATAGCCGCCGCCGACGCCCATGAGCCGAGGATGATGGGCGAGAGGGGCGACCTCGGGGGCGGCCAAGGAGGAATTCCAGACGTGGGTGGCGCTGCGGTAGGAGGCTGCCGTCCACGCCTTGTCGACGGCGACCTCAGCGGCGAGGAACGGTGCGTCGTCGGCACGTTCGAACGCCTTCAGATGGCCGCCGGCGTCTGTGACCGCGACAGCGGCTGCGAATCCGGTGTTCTCGGCAGCCGCGCGCACAGCTGCGACGAGTTCGGCGGCTGAGGAGCGGGTGATCGAATGTGCGGGCACGGAATGCGCCCGTATGACGTTCTGCATCAATATCCTCTTCACGAACGAAGATCATTTCGACCGGCTGACGGTGCCGCACCGGACCGGCAAGGGGGTGTCGAAGGAGAGCGGAGTGCGGTGCCGCCGCGTTGTCATCCCCCGGCGGTGCCGTCCCATCCGGTGGTGGCCAACCAGTCGCCGAAGGTGGCCAGCCCGGGGTGCAGGGCGCGCAGGGCCTCCAGGTTCCGGTCCCGGGAGAGGAGGTCGCGGTCCTGGAAGAAGGCGAACATCGCGGCCAGGTCGTGGCCGATCCCCGGTAGGGACCGGCTGAACTCGTCGAGGTCCACCGCCTGGTAGGCGCTCGGCACACCGGTCGTCCTCTCGAACGCCGCCGCGATCTGGTCACCGGTGAGGGCGTCGGCGGCGATGCGCAGGGTCCGGCTGCCCCAGTCGTCCCAGTGGTCGAGCTGGTGGCGGGCGAAGAAGGCGATGTCGTCCAGCGCGATCAGGGGCCAGCGACCGGCCTCGCCGAGCGGCAGGGCGAACACGAGGCCCTCGCGTCCGTCGGGCAGCCGGGTCCGACGCGGCGCGAAGCTGTACAGATTCTCGAAGTACGGTGCCGTCACCAGGACGGCGACGTGCCGCGAATACCAGCCGTCGGTCTCCTGCCGCATGGCCTCTTCGGAGCGCTGGAGCGCGATGTGGGCCTCCACCGCGGCCTTCGCGTCGTAGTGCGGGACCGGGATACGCCCGTCGGTGAGGACGGCGGCGTTGTCCAGTGACGACCAGACGAACCGGTCCACCCCGGCCTGCTGTGCCGCGCGCAGGGCCCGCAGCCCCTGTGCGTACTCCTGCTGAGGGCTGGCGGTGGCGAAGAAATCGGTGTTGCAGAAGACCTGGTCGACACCTTGGAAGGCGGCCTTCAGGGACTGTTCGTCGTCCAGGTCGCCGCGGACCGGCCGAACCTCGCCGGGGGTGTTCTCGACCAGGGCACGGGCCCGGGCCGAGGACGGGTCGCGCGTCAGCACGCGCACGACGGTGCCGGTCCGTGCGGCGAGGGCGCGGACGACTCGGGTGCCCATGGTTCCGGTGCCCCCGACCACGAGTGCGGTCGTCGACGTCACCGCGTCATCTCCAGCACGAGCTTGCCGCGGGTGCGGTTGGTCTCACCCTGCCGGTGCGCCTCGGCGGCCTGCTCCAGGGCGAAGGTGCGTTCGACCTCGACGCGGACCGCGCCGGAGTCGACCAGGCCGGCGACGGCCGTCAGGGCGGCGGCGTCCGGCTCGACCAGCAGCGGGCTGGTGCGCACACCTGCCTGTCCGGCCGCGGCGGCCAGGGTGTCCGAGACACCGCCCGGGATGGAGACGACCAGGCCGCCGGGCCGGGTCACCGAGACCGATCGCACGTCGGTGTCATCCGCGGCGCCCATCAGGTCGATGACGACATCGACCTTGCCGGTGGCTTCCTCGAACCGCTGTCGGGTGTAGTCGATCGTCTCGTCCGCGCCCAGTTCCTTGAGCCAGGTGTGCCGGGGCTCGCGGGCGGTCGCGATCACCTCGGCGCCGAGGTGCTTGGCGAACTGCACCGCCAAGTGCCCCACACCACCGGCCGCGGCGTGTACCAGCACTCGCTGCCCGCCGGTGACGCGCGCCGTGTCGACCAGGGCCTGCCAGGCGGTGAGCGCCGCGAGCGGCAGAGCCGCGGCCTCGACGTGCGAGAGCGAGGCGGGCTTGCGGGCGAACTGGCGGGACGGTGCCGTGACGAACTCGGCGTATCCGCCGGCCGGACGCGGGAACCACGGCATGGCGTACACCTCGTCGCCGGGTGCGAGCGTCGTGACACCGAAGCCGACCTCCTCGACGACGCCGGAGACGTCCCAGCCGAGGATCAGCGGCAGCGTCTGCAACCCGGCCATACCGTGGCCCGCACGGGTCTTCCAGTCCACCGGGTTGATTCCGGCGGCGTGCACGCGCACCAGCACCTCGGTCGGCAGTGGCTCGGGGCGCGCGACCCGGTCCGCGGTCAGCACTTCCGGTCCGCCGAACTCCTCGATGGTGACGGCGCGCATCGTCTGCTCGCTCATATTTCCTCGCTCATATCCGCTTCGCATGTCCTTCGGCCCGGGGCAGGAGCCCAGGCACGTGCTTCAGCCTCGCCGACGCTCGAAGACGCCGTGAGTGGCTGAACAGCCACCTGTCGTACCATTCCGGCCATGCCACATCGCGTTGCCGTTCTCGCCCTCGACGGGGTCATGCCGATGGACCTGGGTATCGCGGCCCGGGTGCTCAACGAGGCCCTCGACCCGACCGGGGCGCGGCTCTACTCCGTGACGACCTGCTCGCTCGGCGGCCGGCCGGTCCGAACGAACGAGGGCTTCCGGATCGTCGTCGACGACGACGAGTCACTCCTGGAGGGTGCGGACACCGTGGTGATCGCCACCCAGGAGCCCGGCGAACATCTGCTGGGCACCGGTGAGTTGCCCGCCCGGGTCGCCGCGGCCTTCGCCCGCATCGGGGCAGAGACCCGCATCGTCAGCCTGTGCACATCGGCATTCCTGCTCGCGGCAGCCGGCCTGCTGGACGGACTGCGGGCCACCACCCATTGGGCGCTGTGCGACCAGTTCACCCGGCTGTTCCCCGAGATCGAGGTCGATCCGGACGTGTTGTTCGTCGACAACGGCCGTGTCCTGACAGCTGCCGGCGGGGCGGCCGGCATCGACCTGTTCGTCCACCTGGTCCGCAGGGACCACGGCGCGACCGTGGCCACCGCCGCAGCGCGACGATGCGTGGTGGCTCCATGGCGCGAGGGCGGACAGGCACAGTTCATCGAGCACCCGGTGCCGAAGGACGCCGACCGTTCCACCTCGGCCACCCGCCAGTGGGTACTGACCCGGCTGGCCGAACCGGTCACGCTGCGGGACATGGCCCGCCACGCGCATATGAGCGAGCGCACGTTCACCCGGCGGTTCCGCGCCGAGGTGGGCACGAGCCCCCTCCAGTGGCTGGTACAAAGCCGGCTGACCCAGGCGCGCCGCCTGCTGGAGTCCAGCGATCTGACCGTCGCGCGCATCGCCACAGCCTGCGGCTTCGGGGACCCTGTCGCGCTGCGCAAGCACTTCCACACCCACCTCGGCCTGTCCCCACTGGCCTACCGCCGCGCCCACTGCGCCCCTGAGCCGGCCCGGACAGAGCCGCTTCAGGTGCCCTGAGCTGTACGGCACGGATGAGCCGCCGGAGCCAAGGACGAGCTGAGTCGGCCGCACCGGACGGCAAGGCCGTGCCCCAGTGGTATGGGGTCGTCTCCGTGCTGCCCGACAGCGAGACCGAAGCCGCCAAGGGCATGGGACTGTGCAATATCGCCAACGCCCTCCCGCAGAGCGTCGCGCCTGCCATCGGAGGCGGCTCGAACTACGCGGTCCTCTACCTCAGCGCCGCGGGTTTCGTCCTCCGGAGGCCTTCGCCCTGAGGTCGGCCGGGCAGGGCGCAGGACGCCGGGCTCGGGGGCGCGGTCAGCTGGGGGTGTGGGACCGGGGGTGGCTGTCGGGGGCCGTCTTGCGTTCGGCCTCGTCCTGGACGAGCCAGGAGAGCAGTGATGCCACGGTCAGCCCGGCTTCGGCCGGGTGGCGCAGGACTTTGCTCGGATCGATCTGGTACGTGTTGGTGCGTCCTTCCCGGACGTGGGAGAGGTAGCCATCCCGCTCCAGGTCGGAAATGATCTTCTGGACGGCGCGTTCCGTGAGTCGACAGTGCGCGGCGATATCGCGGATGCGGGCGTTGTGGTTGTCCGCGATGGCTGCCAGCACCCGTGCATGGTTGGTCAGGAACGTCCATCCGGTGTGTGGCTCGGGCACTTCATCCATGGTCCAACTCTAGAGACTGGCCATACGTGCATTCAAAAGCACGTAACTCATTTCATGTATTGGTTGACGCATGTGGGGCAGGTAGGTGAATCTGAAGACTGAGGCTGGCGACCAGACAAGGGGAGGCCACCGCCATGCCGGAACCTGCACAGCCCCTCATCGTGGAGGGCGCCTGGCGCGCGGAGGGTGACGGTGAGCCGGCGGTGCTCATGCCCTGCCTGGTGGCCGTCGACGTCGTGCCGGACGGCCGCCGGATGCGCGTGAGTGTGCGGGGGGAGCTCGACTACGGCGGCCAACTGCTCCGGCGCGACCTGGACGAGGCCCTTCGCCGGTCGGGCAGTGGCATCGACCTGGACCTGACCGCGTTGGAATTCTGCGACTGCTCCGGCCTCAACGTCCTGCTCGGCCTGCGTCAGCGGGCCCTTGGACAGGGCAAGACCGTCACGATCCGCGGAAGCAGCCCGGCCGTCGAGCGGCTGCTCGACGTGACCGACACTCGGGATCTGTTTGCTCACCCGGGCCTCGACGACAAGGCCACGGCACCCACCGCCCGCCACGACGCGGGACCGCGACGGGAAACCGAGCAGGAGTTACGCACCGAAGTGACCCAATTGCGCCGGGCCATGCGAACCCGGCCGACGATCGACCTGGCCCGCGGCATGCTGATGGTCTCCTTCGGACTGAGTCCCGAAGCGGCCTGGAACGTGCTGGTCAACACCTCCCAGAACACCAACACCAAGGTGCACCTCTTGGCCCGGGACCTGGTCAGCACGATCCACGGAGGCAAGCTGCCCGAAGCGGTCCAGAAGCAGCTGGCGGCCGAGGTCGCCAAAGCCTGTCGTCCAACGTCCTCTCCATGAGGGGCAGTCTGAGGCGGGTGGGCGCCCATCTGGCTGACCTCCGAGTCAGAGGGCGCTGCGCAGCGCCTGGACCGTACCGGCCAACTCCGGGGCGGCGCCCGCGGTGTTCAGCGCCGCGCTGAGGACCTCGGAGTAGGTTCCGCGCGCGTCGGCGTAGCGCTGCCTGCCGTCGTCGGTGATGACCGCGTAGACACCGCGCTTGTCGTCGGGGCACAGGTCCCGGAAGGCGAAGCCGGCCGAGAAGAGCCGACCGACCAGCCGGGTCACCGAGCTCTGCCCGAGGCCGACCTTGTCGGCGAGTTCCTGCATGCGCAGCTCGCCGTCCTTGGCCTGGACGAGACACTCCAGGGCGCGGAACTCGGAGAGTCCCATTCCGTGCTTGCGCTGGAGGGCCTGGGTGAGCTGGTGCTCCACCTGCGCGTGCAGGGTGAGGACCCTTCCCCACATGGCCTGGTCGGACGAGGTGGCCGACGCAGGGGAAATCGTGGTCATGGGGCAGCTCTCCCTCTCAGGCGATGCGTTGACAACAAGATACATGCTCATGCAAGCTTGCTCCGCTTCCGCCCGCCCATCGGGACCCTCTGGCATCCAAAAACATGCACGTACAAGCAAATATATGGGCGGTGTCCATCCTGCTCCGCCTTTGGCCGCGGCCTGAGACAAGGACTACCCATGCACTGGCTCTACCTCGCCATCGCCGTCATCTTCGAGATCACCGTCGCCATCGCGGCAGGCAAGGCCGAAGGCTTCACCAACCGCCGGTGGACCATCGCAACCCTGCTCAGCGGTGCCGTCGCGACCTACTTCCTCAGCAAGGCGCTGCTCACCTTCGACGTCGGCGTCGGCTACGCCCTGTGGACGTCCGTCGCCGGAATCGGCATCACCGTTCTCGGGGCGCTGCTCTTCGGCCAGCGCCTCAACTGGCGCAAGGCGCTCGGCATCGCCGTCGTCATCGCCGGGGTCGTCGGCCTCCAGCTCAGCGGTGTCGCCTGACGATCCCGGCACCAACCCGATTCATCCCGCGAAAGGACTCACGGACATGTCCGACACCCACCGCAACTCGGCGCGATCCTGGCTCATGCTCCTCCTCGCCGGAGGGTTCGAGGTCGGCTACGCGCTCTCCGTCGGCGGAAGCGATGGCTTCACCCGCCTGACGTGGTCGCTGGTCGCTGTCGTGTTCTTCCTGCTGACGCTCTACGCGCTGAGCGTCGCGCTGCGCACCATCGACGTCGGAATCGGCTATGCCGTCTGGGCGGGAATCGGCGCGGTCGGCGCGGCACTTCTCGGTCCCGTCTTCTTCGACGAGACGCTCACCCCGGCCCGAGCCGTGTGGTTGGGCGTCATCGTCGCCGGACTGGTCTGGCTCAAGCTCGCCGACAGTCCGCAGAACCCCCAGGAGCCTGCGGATGGTCCGCAGGGCGCCCAAGGGGTCGTTGCCAGGTCGTAGGAAGCCCGGCGTGCATGGCAGCCGGGCCTGACGTCACTCCTGACCGACGTGGGTGATCTGGGTGTCGCCGAGGCGGTGCTGCACGTCCTGGAGGAGGCGGTGCAGGAGCGATGTGAGGTGGGCCTGTTCCTCGGGGGTCAGGCCGTCGATCAACTCGGACTCGCGGCCGAGCACCTGGTCGACGGTCGCCTCGACCAGCTCGTGGCCCGCCTCGGTCAGGGTGACCTCGACCGTGCGGAGGCGGCCCGGGACGGGTTGGCGGGTGACCAGCCCCTCCCGTTCGGCGCGGGCGGTGCGTTGCGAGATGGCGCCCGCCGTGACCAGGGAGCGACGGCTGAGCTCGCGGGTGCTGAGCGTGTACGGGGGGCCGCTGCGGCGCAGGACGCTGAGCAGGTCGAGGGTGGCGGCGTCCACCCCGGCCTGGGTGAGGACCCGGCGCCGGTCGTCGCCGAAGAGCTTGGCCAGTTGCCAGATCGGCGTGACGATCCGGATGGACGAGACCGGGGTCCCGGGGCGCTCCCGCTCCCAGGCGGCGGCGATGTCCCGCGCGTGGTCGTGCTCGGTGTCGCCCACCGGCTGCTCGTCGTTGCCTCCCGCCCCGGGGTCGTTTGGCATGGCACCTCTCCTCCGATATGTTTAGGTCTAAATTTAGGTCTGAACATGCGATCGGAGGCCAGCTTATGTCACGCAACATTCTGATCACCGGCGGCGGTACGGGTATCGGCCGCGCCGTCGCCCGGCACTTCGCCGAGCGCGGGGAGCACGTGATCGTCACCGGTCGACGCCCCGGACCGCTCAAGGAGCTGGCGGACGAGACGGGCGTCCGCGCCCTGGTCTGCGACCACACGGAGCCCGAAGCCCTCATCGGGCTGCTGGCCGAGCTGCCCGACCGGCTCGACGTGCTGGTCAACAACGCGGGCGGCAACACCGACTTCGACGCCGACGGAAAGTCGGACCTCGCCTCCTACGCCCGCGACTTCCGCGCCAACCTCGACGCGAACCTCGTCAGCGCCGCGCTGACGACACAGTGCGTGGACGAACGGCTCGCCTCCGGCGGCGCGGTCGTGCACATCGGGTCGATCGCCGCCGACCAGGGGGCCGGTGCCTACGGCGCGTCCAAGGCCGGACTCGCGGCATGGAACGTCGACGTGGCCGGTCGGCTCGGCCCGCGCGATATCACCGCCAACGTGGTCTCGCCCGGCTACATCGCCGACACCGAGTTCTTCCGCGACCACCTCACGGACGAACGCCGCGAGTGGCTGATCGCCTCCACCGCCACGGGCCGCCCCGGCTCGCCCGCGGACATCGCGGAAGCGGTCGCCTTCCTCGCCTCCCCGGCGGCCCGCCACATTACGGGCCAGGTGCTGAACGTGAACGGAGGCGCCCACACGACGCGTTGATCACCCCTCGGCGGTGGAGGCTCACATTCCGGTGGAGCCGTCGATGCACTCGCGCAGGAGGTCGGCGTGGCCGATGTGCCGTGCGTACTCGGCGATCAGGTCCACCATGATCCTTCGCAGTGAGACCGGTTCGCCGGTGCGTTTGCGGATCCCCGTTTCATCCAGCGAGGCGGCAGCAGCCACGATGTGCCGGGACCGCTCGCACTCCGCCCGCCAGACGGCGAAGGCTTCGGCGACGTCACCGTCCAGGGTGTCGAAGTCCTGGTCGGGGTCGTCGTCGGAGTAGTAGAGCATCGGAACGTCCTCGCCGGCGAACTGGATGCGGAACCACCAGCGCTCGACACCCGCCAGATGCCGCACGATGCCGTGCAGGGACAGGCCGGACGGCGGAACCGCCCGTTCGGACAGCCGCTCCGGGGGCAGGCCGGCGCATTTGAGCTCGAAGGTTGCCCGGTGCCAGTCCAGGACGGCGCTCAGGGTCTCCCTTTCGCCACCGACGCTGGGCGGGGTCGGACGGGCGTCGTCGTCCCACCGAGGTGCGTAGTGCTCGGGGACGGGTGTGTCGGTCATCGTCTGCCTTCCTGGCCGGGGACGGACGGACCGAGCCTGACAGACACCACTGACAACGGGCCTGATTCTGCGAGTTGTCGGCCCACGCGGGGACGTGCCGCCTCACGGACCCACTTCGCCCGTGCCCCGCCGGACGAAGGTGCTGGCGACGGTGACGGTGCGCGGCGGGCGGTCGGGGGTGGCGATCCTGTCGAGGGCCAGGCGTGCCGCCTGGCGGCCGACTTCCTGCGGGTCGCGGACGACGGCCGAGACGCCGAGCCCCTTGGAGACGTCGGTTTCGTCGAGTCCGATGAAGGCGAACGCGTGCCGTCCGGCGAGCCGTTCGATGAGGACGCCCGTGCTGATGCCGAGGTTGAGCGCGAGGACGGCCGTGGGGGGTGACGGCAGCTCCAGCAGGCGTACGACCGCGTCGCGGGCCTGCTGAGGGGTCGTGAGGTCGCCGATCACCAGCGGCGGTTCCTCGCGGATCCCGGACGCGGCGAGGGCGCTCCGGTAGCCGCCGAGCCGCTGCGCGGCGCGGAAGGAGTCCAGGCGCCCGGTGAGCGCGGCGATGCGGTGGTGGCCGAGGCCGATGAGGTGCTGGGTGGCCTGCTGGACCGCGTGGTCGTCGTCGGTCATGACGACGTCGGCGGCCAGGTCGGCGGCGGGGCGGCCGACCAGGACGACGGGGGTGCCGTGGGTGTGCTCGGGGGAGAGGAAGTCACGGTGGTCGCCGTCGGGCATCATCAGCAGGGCGCTGACGCGGCGGTCGATCATGGCGCGGGCGAGTTCGGGCTCCCGTGCGGGGGTGTCGTCGGTGGACCCGATGATCAGTTGGAGTCCCGCGTGGCGGAGTTCCCGTTCGGCGCCGGAGGCGACTCCGGCCTGGAAGAGGTTGGTGAAGCCGGCGGTGACCAGTCCGACGGCCGCCTCGCGGCGGCCGTACCGCAGGTCGCGGGCGATGGGGTTGGGCGAATAGCCCAGGAGCTGGACCTGTTCCATGACGCGGCGGCGGGTCGCGGGCTCGACGCGGGGGGAGTTCTGGAGGGTCCGGGTGACGGTCGCGGTGCTCACACCGGCGGCCTTCGCCACATCACGGAGTGTGACCCGCTGCTCTGCCCTGCCCGGCATCGTGTGCCCCTCCCGAGGTGCCTCCCGAAGTGACCACCGGGTGTCGCCGAGTGGTTTCACCGCGATGTAACCGTTGACATGCTCCGGGGCGAGCCTAACACTGAGGGCCGTGTTGACGTTTACATGGCCATGTTGACGTTTACATGACGCACATCGAACGATCATGCGGAGAGTTGCCATGAAGCCCCTGCTCACCGACGGCCGACTGGGCGCGAGCCCGGCCGCGGCCCTCGTCGACCACGTCAACGCCGTCGAACTGGACGACGAAGTGGCCGCCGCGGAGCACTTCGTCAAGATCGACTTGGCGCACGCCCTGATGCTGACCCAGCAGCGCGTCTTCGCCCCCGAGCAGGGGCGGCCGCTGGTGGCGGCGCTGCTGCGGCTGCTCGACGGGGACGCCGAGAAGGTGCTCGCCGGGGACGCGGCGGTCGGCACGATCACGCTGCAACTGGAACGGCACCTGGAGGAGGAGTGCGGCCCGGCGGGGCTGGACATCCAGCGCGCCCGCAGCCGCATCGACCAGAAGGCCACCGGCGTGCGCATGGCCGACCGTGCCGCGCTGCTGCACGTCATGCGGGAGCTGCTGCGGCTCGGGGAGGTCCTGCTGGACGCGGGCGCCGAGTACGACGCGGTCATCGCCCCCGGCTATACGCATCTCCAGCACGCCCAGCCCACGACCCTGGGGCACTACTTCAACGCCCACTACTGGACGGTGTCCCGGAACCTCGCGCGCATGGCGCAGCTGTACGAGCGGCTGAACGAGTGTCCCCTGGGCGGTGCCGCGCACAGCGGGACGGACTGGCCCATCGACCGCGAGGCCACCGCCGCCTACCTCGGATTCGCCCGCCCGGTCCGCAACGCGCGGGACGCGGGGCTGTCCGCCCTGGACGCCGGGGCCGAACTCGCCGCCGTGCTGGGCCTTACGCTGTCCGGCGTCAGCCGGTGCGCGTCCGACCTGTTCTACTGGTCGTCCTCCGAAGTCGCCCTGGTACGGCTGCATCCCTCCCTGTGCGGCACGTCGAGCATGATGCCGCAGAAGCGCAATCCGATCGTGCTGGAGCGGATCCGGGGCCTCGCCGGGGACGCGGCGGGCTGGGCGGCCAGCCAGCTGGGAGTGCTGCACTTCGCGACGTCCACCGACGCCGACCAGGGCTATGTGCACAACCGCATGCCCGGGTACTGCCATGAGACGGCGGGCGCCATCCATCTGCTGGCCCAGTCGGTGGCCACGCTGGAGGTCGACACCGAGCGGCTGCGCCGGTCCGCGGGACGGCACTGGTCGACGGCCAGCGCCCTGGCGGACGACCTCGTACGCGTCCACGGCATGAGTTTCCGCGACGCCCATGAGGCGGTGGCCCGTTTCGTCACCGCCCACGAGACGGCCGGGGCGACCGAGGGAACGATCCGCCCCGACCTCGCCGACGGCCCCCTGCGCGACTACGCCCCGGACCAGCTGCGTCGGCTCCTCGACGTGCAGTCGTTCGTCGACGGCCGCCACAGCGCCGGTGGCACCAGTCCGGCGCGGCGCGCGGAGCTGGCGAGCGAGGCGGCCGGTGACCTCAAGGCGCACCAGGACACCGTCGTCGCACTCACCGCCGCGGCGGCAGAGGCCGAGGACCGGCTCGTACGTGACGCCGTGGCGCTCCTGGACGCGCAGCCGCCCCACGAGGCCTGAGCCAGCCTCCCGCCCTTCGGACCTTCGGCGCAGGGGACGGCCCCGCCCCCCACGCCCCGCCCCCACACG
>NZ_RIBZ01000795.1:0-13148 GCF_003721215.1 Streptomyces botrytidirepellens | reverse complement strand
GGCACCCCGGCCGCGGCCTCGCCGCCCCCGGCCTCGCTGTCGACAGCCGCCCAGTCCCCGGCGCCGCCTTCAGCGGCCGCCGGCGCCGCGCCCCCGAGCCGTACCTCCACGTCCACGCCGAAGTCGCGGAACGATCCGGTCGCGCCCTGTGGATGCGGTCCTCGCCCCGAGGGCTCCGCCGGACCTGCCACGATCAGCCGCTCGGGCCGGGCCGCCGCCAGCGCCGCGATCGCGTCCAGGCACGCCGCCCGCAGCGCGTCGAGCTCGGGGGCCGCTCCGGCAGCCACCTCGGGCACCAGCAGCGGCGGACACGGACAGACGGCGGCGGCGATCAGCATGATCGCCAGCCTATCCGGCGGGCTCGGGGCGGGGTGCGGAGTCCCACAGCAGCTCGGCCACCCGGAATCGGTAGCAGTAGTTGCCGGTCGCGGCCTCCAGGACCATCAGGAAGGCCTCCCCGTCCCGGTACACCAGCTTCCGGTAGGGATTCACCGGGTGCCGGGGCTCGTACCGCAGCGCGCGCTCACGCAGGGCCTCCAACGCCTCCTCACGGGTCCCCCGGACATGCCCCAGCGCCGTGATCGAGTGGTTACGGGCCCCCGGGCCCATGATCTGGAGGTAGTCCTCGACCAGCAGACCCCACCACGTCGTCATTCCGTCCCCCGTCGGTTCTGTGCGGTGCTGCCCGCCGCTCGTCAGTCGCAGCCGCAGCCCGTCGCGGACGCGGGGGCGGGGGCCGGGGCGCCGATGGTGGGCAGGCCGAGCATCACGCCCGCCGGCTTCTTCTCCTCGGCCGCGTTCCGCCGCTCCCAGGCGTCGCCCGCGCGCGTACGCCGGACGCCCCGGGCCGGGCCCTCGGCCAGCAGGTGGTGCGGCGCGGCGTAGGTGACGTCGACGGTGACGACGTCACCGGGGCGCACCGGCTCGTCGGGCCGGGTGAAGTGCACCAGACGGTTGTCGGGGGCGCGGCCGGACAGCCGCCGGGTGGCGTCGTCCTTGCGGCCCTCACCCTCGGCTACCAGCACCTCGAGCGTCCGGCCCACCTGCTTCTTGTTCTCCTCCCAGGAGATCTCCTCCTGGAGGGCGACCAGCCGCTCGTACCGCTCCTGGACGACCGCCTTCGGCAGCTGCCCGTCCATCTCGGCGGCAGGCGTCCCGGGCCGCTTGGAGTACTGGAAGGTGAACGCCTGGGCGAACCGCGCCTCGCGCACCACGTGCAGTGTCTGCTCGAAGTCCTCGTCCGTCTCGCCGGGGAAGCCGACGATGATGTCGGTCGAGATGGCGGCGTCCGGCATCGCGGCGCGGACCTTCTCGATGATGCCGAGGTAGCGCTCCTGCCGGTACGAGCGGCGCATCGCCTTCAGCACGGTGTCCGAACCGGACTGGAGCGGCATGTGCAGCTGCGGCATCACGTTCTCCGTCTCCGCCATCGCGGCGATGACGTCGTCGGTGAAGTCGCGCGGATGCGGCGAGGTGAACCGGACCCGCTCCAGCCCCTCCACGTTTCCGCAAGCGCGCAGCAGCTTGCTGAAGGCCTCGCGGTCACCGATGTCGGAGCCGTACGCGTTCACGTTCTGGCCGAGCAGGGTGATCTCGGTGACGCCCTCGGCGACGAGCGCCTCCACCTCGGCGAGGATGTCGCCCGGGCGGCGGTCCTTCTCCTTGCCGCGCAGCGCCGGGACGATGCAGAACGTGCAGGTGTTGTTGCAGCCGACGGAGATGGAGACCCACGCGGCGTACGCGGACTCGCGCCGGGTCGGCAGGGTGGAGGGGAAGGCTTCGAGCGACTCGGCGATCTCGACCTGGGCCTCCTCCTGGACCCGGGCGCGCTCCAGCAGCACCGGCAGGCTGCCGATGTTGTGGGTGCCGAAGACGACGTCGACCCAGGGGGCCTTCTTGACGATGGTGTCGCGGTCCTTCTGGGCCAGGCATCCGCCCACGGCGATCTGCATGCCCGGGCGCCGCGCCTTGATCGGTGCGAGCCGGCCGAGATTGCCGTACAGCCGGTTGTCGGCGTTCTCCCGCACCGCGCAGGTGTTGAAGACGACGATGTCGGCTTCGCCCTCACCGGTGCCTTCGGGCGCACGGACGTAACCGGCGCCTTCCAGCAGGCCGGACAGGCGCTCGGAGTCGTGGACGTTCATCTGGCACCCGTAGGTGCGCACCTCGTAAGTCTTCGCACTCATCTCAATCGACCAGGGTACGTGCTCGTCCCGCTCCCCCGCCCCTCCCTTCCCGCGACGGGGGCTGGCAGGATCCTGCCCATGGCCGTCACTCTTCCGCGCCCGGACCGGCGCCGCGCCCTACAGTCCGCCGCGGCGGGCGTGGTCGTCCTCGCGCTGCTGCTGTGGTGGCTCCTGCCGGTCGGCGGCGGGGAGAAGCCCGAGGGGAAGGTGACCTTCGCAACGGGGGTGTCCACCGGCGTCTACCAGACCTACGGCGAGATGCTGAAGCGGGACCTGTCGCGGGACCTCCCCGATGTGGACGTCACGCTCCTGGAGACCCGGGGGTCGCCCGACAACGTGGAGCGGCTGGCCCGCGGCCGGGCCACCTTCGCGATCGCCGCCACCGACGCCGTCGCCGCCTACCACGGCCGGGACGCCGGGCGGCTGCGTGCCTGCGCGCGGCTGTACGACGACTACATGCAGCTGATCGTGCCGCGCGGCTCGAAGGTGCGCTCGGCGCGGGATCTGCGGGGGCTGCGAGTTGGCGTCGGGGACGACGGCTCGGGCGTACAGCTGATCACGCGGGGGCTGATCAAGGCCGCCGGGCTCGACTTCGACAAGGACATCACGGCCGTGCGCTCCGGCATCGACACGATGCCGGAGCTGCTGCGGAAGGGGAAGCTGGACGCCTTCTTCTGGTCGGGCGGGCTGCCGACCACCGCGGTGCGCACCCTGGCCCAGATGTATCCGATCCGGCTCGTCCAGCTCGGCGACCTCACCGGCCCGCTGCACCGGCAGGGCGGGGTGACGCGCTACTACCGGGCGGCGACCGTGCCCGCCGACGCGTACCAGGAGATACGTCAGCCGGATGACGTCAAAACGATCGCGGTACCGAATCTCCTGGTCACCACGGACCGGGTGGACCCTGAGCTGGCCAAGGGCGTCACCCGCACGGTGATAAAGAACCGGGACCGCATCGGGGCGAAGGTGCACGCCGCGCAGAAAGTGGACCTGCGGACGGCCGTATTCACCGATCCGCTGCCGCTGCACAAGGGCGCCGCGCGCTATTACCGCTCGGAGAAGCCGTGAAGCACCTGATGCGTGAAGCTGCCGGCAGGGCGCCTCACTGCGGCTTGCTGCGCGGCACGGTGATGGTGACGCACAGTCCGCGGGGCTCGTTGGGCGCGTAGGCGATGGTGGCGCCGCCCGCCGTGAGCAGCGCACGGGAGATGGACAGGCCCAGTCCGGAACCCGAGACGTTCTGGTGCCGGTTGCTGCGCCAGAAGCGGTCGCCGATCCGGGCCAGCTCGTCCTCGGTGAGGCCGGGACCGCCGTCGGCGACGGTCAGGGCGATGGTCTCGCCCTCGGCCCGCGCCGAGACCTCCACGTGCGACCCCTGGGGCGTGAACTTGAGCGCGTTGTCGACGACCGCGTCCAGAGCGCTGGACAGGGCCACCGGGTCGGCCCAGCCGGTGATGGCCGGGGGTCCCGTGTAGGCGAGACCGACCTCCTCGCGCCCGGCGACCGGAAGCCAGGCGTCCACCCGGTCGGCGGCCAGTTCGGCGATGTCGGTGAGGCGCAGGTCGGCCGCGGTGTGCTCGGCCAGGGCGAGGTCGAGCAGGTCGTCCAGGACGCGGGCCAGGCGCTTGCCCTCGGTACGCACCGAGGCGATCTCCTCATGGCCGTCGGGCAGCTCCAGCCCCAGCAGCTCGATGCGCAGCAGCAGCGCGGAGAGCGGGTTGCGCAGCTGGTGGGAGGCGTCGGCGACGAAGGCCCGCTGCTGTTCCAGGACTTCCTCGACGTTGTCGGCCATCTCGTTGAACGAGCGGGCCAGCCGCCGCAGTTCCGGCGGGCCCGAGGCGGCCGCGACCCGCGACTGCATGCGCCCCGTCGCGATGTCGTGCGTGGCGGTGTCCAGGATTCGTACGGGCCGCAGCACCCAGCCGGTCAGGCGGAACGCAGCCCCCACCGCGAGCAGCATCGCGGCGCACTCCCCGCCCGCGATGACCAGCCAGCCGTGGAGGATGCGCGAGCGCATCCGGCCGGTGGGCGAGTCGGTCACGACGACGGCCACCACGTCCCCGTCCCGTACGACGGGGGACGCGACGGTGAGCCTGCCCCGCTGCCACGGCCACACCTGCGGCGGATCGTGGCTGCGGCGCCCGGCCAGGGCCTCGTCGAAGGCCTCGGCGCCGTTCCCGCCCCGGGGGAGCCGCCAGTCGGCGGGCGCCTTGGCCATCCGCAGGCCGTCCCGGAAGAACACCCCGGCCCGGATGCCGTACAGATCGTGGTAGCGCGCGAGTTCCGAGCTGAGCGTATTGAGCCGTTCGTTGCCCTCGCCGCCCTTGTCGCCCTTCGCGCCCGTCACGGCCGTCGGCCCGGCGGTGACGAACTGGGCGAGCGCGGCGAAGCGGGCGGTGTCGTCGATCCGGTCGACGACCACGCGCTGCTGCTCACGGGCGGCCAGACTCATGGCGAGCGGGAAGCCGAGCGCGAGCAGGACGCCCGCCATGAGGACGATCAGCAGTGGGAGGAGACGAGTGCGCACGCGGGTAGCCCTGGCCGCTCAGCCGGCCGGGGCGACGAGACGGTAGCCCACGCCGCGGACCGTCTCGATCAGGGCGGGCATGTGCAGCTTGGAGCGGAGCGAGGCGATGTGCACCTCCAGGGTGCGTCCGGTTCCCTCCCAGCTGGTGCGCCACACCTCGCTGATGATCTGCTCACGGCGGAAGACCACGCCGGGGCGCTGGGCGAGCAGCGCGAGCAGGTCGAACTCCTTGCGGGTGAGCGAGACCGTCGTGCCGTCGACCGAGACCTGGCGGGTGGACAGCTCGATGGTGACCGGGCCGAGCCGCAGCGGCGGTTGCGGGCCCTCCCCGCTGTCCTCGGTACCGGCCCCGGCACCGGAGTCGGAGGGGAGGGTACGCCTGCTGACGGCGTGGATGCGGGCGAGCAGCTCCATGGTGTCGTACGGCTTGACCACGTAGTCGTCGGCGCCGAGGTTGAGCCCGTGTATGCGGGACCGCACGTCGGAGCGCGCGGTCACCATGATCACGGGCGTCGCGGTGAGCTTGCGGATCCGGCCGCATACCTCGAAGCCGTCCTGGTCCGGCAGTCCGAGGTCGAGGAGTACGACGCCGAAGGGCGCGCCCGCACCGGGCAGCAGCGCCTGAAGCGCCTCCTCGCCGCCGCGGGCGTGGGTGATGTCGAAGCCGTGCCGGGACAGCACCGCGGTCAGGGCCGCGGCCACATGGTTGTCATCCTCGACGAGCAGCAGCCTCACCGGCCCCTCCTCCACCTTCCCTCTCATGGGTGCGCGCTTTGTGCCTGCGCGGCCCCGAAACGTGACCGAAGACACGGCCCCAAGGAATCCACTCCGATACACACGCATGCGTCAAGACGCATACAGTCACAGGAAGGTTTCCGTTATGCAGCCGGTACGACGCCCCTGAGGCCCTTTACACAGAGTGCCGCGCCGAAGCCAGATCGTTATCCTCAATTTCCGCTCAGATGTAATGACGCTGATTGTGGCTGCTCATTAATGTCCTCCCAACCAAGGAGGACGGGAGCGGAAAGCCGAATGAGCGAAGTATCGGTGACCAAGGACGCCGCGCCGGTGGCGAACGCGTTGGTCGCGCTGTCCGGAGTCAACAAGCACTTTGGCGCGCTGCATGTCCTCCAGGACATCGACCTGACCATATCCCGCGGCGAGGTGGTCGTCGTCATCGGACCGTCGGGATCCGGCAAGTCCACGCTGTGCCGCACGATCAACCGGCTGGAGACGATCGACGCCGGATCCATCACGATCGACGGCAAGCCGCTGCCCCAGGAGGGCAGGGAGCTGGCCCGCCTGCGGGCGGACGTCGGCATGGTGTTCCAGTCCTTCAACCTCTTCGCGCACAAGACGGTGCTCGAAAACGTGGTGCTGGGCCAGATCAAGGTCCGTAAGGCGGACAAGAAGGCCGCCGAGGACAAGGCCCGGAAGCTGCTCGACCGGGTGGGCGTCGGCGCCCAGGCGGACAAGTACCCCGCCCAGCTCTCCGGCGGTCAGCAGCAGCGCGTGGCCATCGCCCGCGCGCTCGCCATGGACCCGAAGGTGATGCTCTTCGACGAGCCCACCTCGGCGCTCGACCCGGAGATGATCAACGAGGTGCTGGAGGTCATGCAGCAGCTCGCCCGGGACGGCATGACGATGGTCGTCGTCACCCACGAGATGGGCTTCGCGCGCTCCGCCGCGAACCGCGTGGTCTTCATGGCGGACGGCCGGATCGTCGAAGAGGCCGAGCCGGACCAGTTCTTCAACAATCCGCGCAGCGACCGGGCCAAGGACTTCCTCTCGAAGATCCTCCACCACTGAACCCGCGACACCGCACGCGCACCAAGTTTGCGATGACGTCAAGTCCGCGAAGACGTACGGAACCAAGGATGGGGCAGCACCATGAGGATGCGTAACACGGCAGCGGCCGCAGCGGTGGCACTCGCTCTGGCGGCGACCGCGACCGCCTGTGGCGGCGAGAAGGGCACCGCCGGCGACAAGCCGAAGGGCGGCGAGGTCTACAACGGCTCGTACACGGTCGCCAAGGACGTGAAGGTGGACTCGCCGACCCTGAAGGCGGCGCAGAAGCGCGGCAAGATCGTCATCGGCGCCAAGGCCGACCAGCCCTTCCTGGGCTTCGTGGACACCGAGGGCAAGCGCTCCGGCTTCGACATCGAGATCGCCAAGATGGTCGCCGCCGACCTCGGCTTCTCCGCGGACAAGATCACCTTCAAGACGGTCGACTCCAACGTCCGCGAGACCTCCATCTCCAAGGGCCAGGTCGACTACTACGTCGGCACCTACACCATCAACGACGAGCGCAAGAAGCAGGTGGGCTTCGCGGGCCCGTACTACAAGGCCGGCGCCGACCTTCTGGTCCGCAAGGACGAGAAGGGCATCACCGGCCCGGACAGCGTCAAGGGCAAGAAGATCTGCTCGATCGTCGGCTCCACTCCGCTCCAGGAGATCAAGAAGCCGAAGTACGGGGCCAAGACCACCGAGCTGAGCAAGTACTCGCTCTGCGTCAAGCAGCTCCTCGACGGCCAGGTCGACGCGGTCACCACCGACGACGCGATCCTCAAGGGCTACGCGGCCCAGCGGCCCAGCAAGCTCAAGCTGGTCGGCAAGCCGTTCACCGAGGAGCCGTACGGCATCGGGATGAACAAGAACGACAAGGCGCTGCGCGACGCGATCACCGACTCGCTCGAGAAGCACATCAAGAACGGTGACTACAAGAAGGCGTACGAAGGCACGCTCGGCAAGTCCGGCTCCTCCTACGTCGCGCCGAAGACCCCGCTGCCCCGCTACTGAGCCGGTCCGGTCTCCGGTCCCCCGTTCACCCGTGAAGCCGGTGCGCTCCGCACGCCGCTGACCCGACCGCTACCGCGGAGAATCGATGAACGTACTCCTCGATCATTTGCCCCAGTTCCGTGAGGGGTTCCTCGGAACCCTGGCTCTCACGGCGGCCAGTGCGGCGCTCGCCCTCGTCCTGGGCATCATCCTGGCCGGCTTCCGGGTGTCCCCCATTCCGCCGCTGCGCGCCTTCGGCACGGCGTGGGTCACCCTGTTCCGCAACACCCCGCTGACCCTGCTGTTCCTGATCGCCTTCTTCGTGGTCCCGGAGATCTTCTTCCCGGGAACGAGTCCGTTCGTTCTCGCGATGCTGGCGCTGGGCTGCTACACGTCGTCCTTCGTCTGCGAGGCCGTGCGGTCCGGTATCAACACCGTGCCGCTCGGCCAGGCGGAGGCCGCCCGCAGCCTGGGCATGACCTTCGCCCAGACGCTGCGGATGATAGTCCTCCCGCAGGCCACCCGGACCGTGATCCCTCCGATGAGCAGCATCTTCATCGCTCTGACGAAGAACTCGGCCATCGCGGGCGCCTTCAGCAACACCGAACTGTTCAACGTCTCGAAGCTGCTCAGCGACAAGGGCTTCGCGATCGGGTGGATCTTCCTGTGGGTCGCCCTGTGCTACCTCGTCATCACCTTCGCCATCAGCGGTGCCTTCCGACTGCTGGAGAGCCGTCTGGAGGTGGCCCGATGAGCGCGAGCGTCCTGTACGACGCGCCCGGCCCCAAGGCCCGTATCCGCAACCGCGTCTACTCGGTCATCGGCACCCTCGCCGTCCTCGGACTGATCGTCTTCATCGTCCTGCGGCTGAACGCCAAGGGTCAGTTCGCGCCGGAGATGTGGGACATCTTCAACAACGCGGGCGTGCGGACCAGCATCCGCGACGGCGTGCTCACCACCCTCCAGGTGTTCGCCGTGGCGTCGGTGCTCTCGCTGGCCCTGGGCGTCGTGCTCGCGGTCGCCCGGCTCTCGGACCACAAGCCCGTGCGCTGGATCGCGACCGGGTTCATCGAGCTGTTCCGGGCCATCCCGCTGCTGATCACCATCTACGTCCTGTGGGTGCTCTTCCTCACCTACCGCTCCGACCTGGGCCTCACCGGCGACAGCACCGGCTTCTGGGCGCTGGTCGTCGGGCTGACCGTCTACAACGGCTCGGTGCAGGCAGAGGTGCTGCGGGCGGGCATCAATTCGGTGCCCCGCGGGCAGCGTGAGGCCGCCTACGCCCTCGGCATGAGCAAGACCCAGGTCATGACGACGGTCCTGATCCCGCAGGCCGTCAGAGCGATGCTGCCGACCATCATCAGCCAGCTCGTGGTGACCCTGAAGGACACCTCGCTCGGCTACGTCATCACCTACCAGGAGCTGCTGTTCCAGCTCCAGCAGCTCGCCGCGAACATCGTCGTCAACGACGTCAACCCCTACGTCCCGGTGATCATCGTCGGGGGCACCATCTACATCGCGATGTGCCTGGCCCTCTCCTCCCTGGCCACCTGGATCGAACGGCGCGGCCGGCGCGCCAAGACCGGCATCCCGGTCGCGGACGCCGCCCAGCCGCTCGCGGCCGCCGACGGGATCGACGCCGTGGACCAGCCCGCGCCGGAGCAGCCCGCCGGCAAGACCGGCTGAGGCAACCGGGTCCTGACGGGCGGTGGCGCGTGCGCCACCGCCCGTCGCCGCTTGACGCGGGCACTCGCAGTCGGTTGCATGCTTTCTGTGATCGCTCACCGGGTTTCAACTGCCAGTTTCCGTACGTCACGTACGCCCCGCAGGGCCATGGGAACCGCGCCGTGGACCCGGTGATCGTCGCCGGGGCGGGCCCGGTCGGGCTCACCCTGGCCCTCGCACTCGCCCGTCAGGACGTCCCCGTCGTGCTGTTCGACGAGACCACCGGGGGCGACGAGCCGCGCCTGGCCCGCACCGTCGTGCTGCGCCCGGACACCGCCGCCCTGCTGGAGCGGCTCGGCTGCCGGGCCGCGGCCGGGGTACGGCCGTGGACGGGGTGGCGCACCCTGCGCCGCCGCCAGCTCGTACGGCACGTACCCCTGGTGCCCGGCCCGCTCTTCGGCGCCCCTCCCCCGGCGGCCCCCGAAGTCGGCGACGGGCGGGACGGGGCCACGCGCGACGGATCCCCTCGGGACGGCGAGCCCGAGGCGCCGGTGTCCTCCCCGCTGCATCTGCCGCAGCACGAGCTGACCCGGGCGCTGCGGGCGGCGCTGGCGGCCATCGGCGACGAGGATCTCGTACGGATCGTCCCCGGCACCCGCGTCGAGACCGTGGAACAGGACGCGCGGGGGGTGAGCGTACGGACCCGGGGCGCCCAGGCCACCTGGTGGCGGGGCAGCCACCTGGTCGGCTGCGACGGCCCCCGGTCCACCGTCCGCAAGCAGCTGGGGGTGCGCTTCCCCGGCCGTACGGCGGTGGAGCGGCATGCCGTCGCCGCCCTGCGCGCCGACCTCCCCTGGCCCGGCGAGGCCGTACTGCACCGCTCGCCGCCGTGGCGCAGCATCGACGCGGAGGTGACCGCCCGTCCGCTGCCGCACGGCGTCTGGCGGATCGACTGGCTGCTCCCGCCGGGCCGCGACCTCGTCACCCCGGACGCCCTGATGGTCCGGGTGCGCGACACCCTCGCGGGGTGGTGCGAGGAGACCGCGATCCCCTACGAGCTCCTGGACACCGGCGTGCACACCGTGCACCACCGGCTCGCCCGGCGCTGGCGCGTGGGCCGCGCCTTCCTCGCCGGGGACGCCGCCCATCTGCACGGCGCCCTGGGCACCCAAGGGCTCGAGGAAGGGCTGCGGGACGTCGGCAACCTCGCCTGGAAGCTCTCGCTCGCCTGGCACCACGGCGCTTCCGACGCCCTGCTCGACAGCTATCAGGCGGAGCGGCGGACGGCCGTCGCCGCGCGGCTGCGCACCGCCGACCAGGCGCTGCCGCTGGTCCGGGCGGCCGGGGGGTGGCGCGCGGTACGGCGCACGGTGCTGCCGGGGGGCGCGCGCGGCCATGACGCGCTGCTCACCGACGGTCACCTCGGCCATGGCCCCCTCGGCGCGCCCCCCGCCTACAGCCGCTCCCCGCTGGCCCCGGCGGCGCCCCCGGAGGGATCCGTCCCGGTGGGCACGCCCACCGGGGGGCCGGTGGCCGACGTCCGTGTGACCGCGCCGGACGGTGCGGTGGTGCGGCTGTGGGAGCGGCTGGGCCGGGAGCTGCTGGTGGTGCTGGTCGCCCCGGGCACCGGGGTGTGGGACCGCCGCCACTGGATGCGCGCCGGGCTGATGCCCCGGCTGGCGGCGGCCGTCTCGGCCCTGCCGATGCGCACGGAACTGCTGGTCGCCGAGGAGTACCCGGGGGCTCCGGCCCACACCGTGCTGCTGGTGCGGCCGGACGGTCATCTCGCCGCGGCGCTGTCCGGGGTACGCCCCGCCGAGCTGTACGCGTGTGCGGACGCGGCGCGGGGCGGGGACACCGCCCGGGGCGCGGACGCGGAGGCCATGGCACGTCGGTAGTGAGGGGAGGCCACGGCACGCCGGTGGTGAGGAGTGCGTCACGCGCCCTCGCGCCCATCATGGCGCTGACGTCGTACGCCGGTGTGTGGGCCGTCCCGGAGCGCCCCCGGTGTGATTGACCTCCCCGTCCGGCTCATGCTTCACTGCGGAGCGTGACTGACACCGGCCTGCCTCGCTTCTGGCGGAGGGTCCATCTGGACCTCCTCCGCTACGCGGGCTGCGTGTGTCGTCCGTCCTGTTGATCCGCTTTTCCTCCCGCGCGGCCCGGCCGCGCCCCTTTCGCGATCACCCAGGACGGTTTCCGTGTCTGACGCACCCCTTCTCTCCCCTGCGCGCCCCTCGGCCGGTCCCGCCACGCCGCCCAGCGCGGCCGATCTGCTGGACTTCGTCCGCCGGACCGCCGCCGACGCCGAACTCGTCGCCTCGCTGCCGCTCGACCCCGAGGGCCGCACCTGGCTGCGGCTGGAGGGCCCGGGCGGCAGCGAGGCATGGCTGATCGCCTGGCCGCCCGGCACCGGCACCGGCTGGCACGACCACGGCGGTTCGCACGGGGCGTTCGTGACGGCAGCCGGTGAGCTGAACGAACAGTCGCTGGCCGTCCGCCTGCCCACCGAGGGCTGGAAGACCCTGGAACTGGCCGAGGGCGTGGACCGCGAACGGCGGCTGTCCGCCGGACTCGGCCGGGCCTTCGGCGCACACCATGTCCACGAGGTCATCAACCCGTCGTCGGAGCGGCATGCGGTGTCGGTGCACGCCTACTATCCGCCGCTGCCGCTGATGCGGCGCTACAGTCGCACCGGCCAGGTGCTGCGGCTGGAGCAGGTCGAGCGGCCGCAGGAATGGGAGTGACGCGATGGGCGCGGCACACGTGACGAAGCGGAGCGTGGACGAGCTGCTGGCCGAGGCCCGCCAGGGGCTGGACCGGCTCGGCCCCGAGGAGGCCGCTGCCGTGCAGTCCGCGGGCGGGCTGCTGGTGGACATCCGGTATGCGGCGCTGCGGGAGCGCGACGGCACCATCCCCGGCGCGCTGATCGTCGAGCGGAACGAGCTGGAGTGGCGGCTCGACCCGCAGTGCGACCACCGGCTGCCCGAGGCCACCCACCACGATCTTCAGGTGGTGGTGGTCTGCAACGAGGGCTATGCGTCGAGCTTCGCGGCGGTCTCGCTGCGGCAGCTGGGCCTGACCCGGGCGACCGATCTGGCCGGCGGCTTCCAGGCGTGGCGGGCGGCCGGTCTGCCGGTGTACTGACCTCCCCGGCCCGCGCCCCGTGGTCCGGAGGGCCCCGCGTCGACGAGACGTCGGCCAGAGGGGCCGGACGGTCGGACGGGGCCGGAGGGCCCGACGTCGGCCGGAGCGTCAGACGTCGGGCAGGTGGTGCTCCAGCAGCTCCGGGTCCTCGCCCTCCTCCTCCAGCGCGCGCCGCACCACCCGGAGTGCCACCCCCTCGGGATATCCCTTGCGGGCGAGCATTCCGGCGAGGCGGCGCAGCCGCTTCTCCCGGTCGAGGCCGCGGGTGGTGCGCAGCTTGCGCTCGACCAGCTCGCGGGCGGTCCGCTCCTCCTGATCGGCGTCGAGCTGCCCCACGGCATCGGCGATCAACGCGGAGTCGACGCCCTTGGTGCGCAGCTCCCGGGCGAGCGCGCGGCGGGCCAGGCCCCGGCTGTGATGCCGGGACTCCACCCAGGCCTCCGCGAACGCCGCGTCATCGATCAGCCCGACGTCCTCGAACCGGGACAGCACCTCCTCCGCCGCCTCATCGGGGATGCCGCGGGTGCGCAGGGCGTCCGCGAGCTGCTGACGGGTGCGCGGGGTCCCGGTGAGCAGGCGCAGGCAGATCGCCCGCGCCTGCTCCTCCGGGCCGAGCGGCGTCCCCTGCTCGGCCCTCGACGAGGAGGGGGCGCCGCGATCCGGACGGTCCGGGGGCTCCGGACGGCCCGGGCCGTCCTGCCAGTCGGTCCGCCGTGTCATGGATCAGCTCTTCGCCGCGGCGGTCTTGGCCGCCTTCGACCCGGACTTGGCCGCCGGGGCCGCCGCGGGCTTCGCCGGCTCCGCGGCGGGCACGGCACCCGCCGCGTCCGGGCCGGGCTCGGCGG